>USOG01000020.1 GCA_900556365.1 uncultured Collinsella sp. | reverse complement strand
GGTTTTGCCGGCATCGTCATCGCGATGATCGGATCGATAGCCCGCATCCAGTGGCTCAGCTGGATTGCCATCGCCGTCATCGTGATTGGCGTGCTGCGCGGCCTGTCCAAAAATATCGATGCACGTCGCAAGGAGAACGAGGCCTTTGTCGCCACGACCGCCAATGTTCCCGGCTTGGGCAAGTTCGTCGCCAGCTTGGGCGGCGGCGCTGCAGCGGCCAGCACCTCACGCGCGGCCGGCACCAGCAAGGAAGACTTTGAGCGCGCCAAGCGCACGGCCAAGAAGATGTGGAAGGGTCGCAAGACCACGGCATACCTCAAGTGCCCCAACTGCGGCCAGATGCTCTCCGTCCCCAAGGGCAAGGGCAAAATCCGCGTCACCTGCCCCAAGTGCCACGCCAAGATGGAGACGCGCTCCTAGCCGCCATACCATGGGACAAATAAAAGCCGAGGCCTCGCACTGAGACCTCGCTTTTTTGATTATGACAAAGGGATTGCCCCTTTGTCACACCTATGCCACGCCGTCGCGGGCCAGCTCCTCGGCAAGCGCTTCGGCAGGCATGGCCATAATCGCGTCGAGCTCGGCGTCCACCTCGGGAATGCGCTTCACCTTGAGCTTGCGCACCAGATCGCCACGGCACATCACGTGCGTCGGCTCACGCAGTGCGCACAGGTCATCGAGCGGGTTCTTGCGCGTCACCAAGATATCGGCGGCCTTGCCGCACTCGATCGTGCCAGTCTCGCCGTCCAGCGCCAGCAGCTCGGCGTTGACTTGCGTAGCCGTATGCAGTGCGAAGGCGTTGCTCACGCCGACATACTTGGCAAAATAGGCCACCTCACGCCACATGTCGTACTGCGTCACGAACGGGCAGCTCGAGTCCGTGCCCAGGCCCACCTTAACGCCAGCTTCCAGTGCGGCACGGGCGCTCTCGATAATGCCCGAGCACACGATGTCGCCGTTCTTCTTTTGCGTATCGGTCGAATGGGTCTTTTCCGGGTCGAGCAACACAAACGGCAGCGCCGGGCTGATAGTGCAGGTAACGCTGGGCGCGCGATCCTCAAGCTGCGTGCCCGCGGCGCCGCGGTACAGTTCCAAGATCTCAGGAGTCATCGGGGCACCGTGCTCGATTGTGTCAACGCCGGCCTCAAGCGCGGCCTTCACGCCTTCGGTGCTCTCGACATGGGCCATAACCGGCAGGCCCACCTCGTGCGCAGCCTTGCACGCCGCCGCGGCAACCTCCACCGGCATACGCAGCACGCCCGGCTCGCCCACCTCGGTCGCGTCGAACACGCCGCCCGTCACGAACAGCTTAATGACGTCGGCACCGCGCGCATACAGGTCGCGCACCTGTTCGGCTGCCTCGGCGGGGGTATTTGCGACCTGCGCGAACAGCCCCGCACCATGGCCGCCCGGAACCGTGACGCCCGTTCCCGGCGCCACCAGGCGAGGACCTTGATACTTGCCGGCGTCGATGGCATTACGAACGGCGATGTCGGCAAACAGCGGGTCACCCGCACCGCGCACCGTGGTCACGCCACTTGCCAGTTGTTGTTGGGCGCTGCCCTTAAGAATATGGCGCACGATGGCGCGCCCCACGGGATTATCGAGCTTCTTCATCAGCGCGCCCGCATCGCCCGCCGAAACCGGCTTGCCCGAGCCGCACAGATGCACATGCATATTGATGAGACCGGGCATGAGATACGCACCCGCCAGGTCGATAACCTCGGCACCCGCAGGCGCCTGCGCCACAGCACTCGGCCCCATCCACGTGATGACACCGCGCTCAACGGCCACGGCCATGTCGGGCTGCGGCTCCATATGCTCCGAACCATCCAGAATGGTCGCATTGATAAACAACGTGGAACGATCGGCAGACGCCATATCGAGCTCCTCCCTCACGATTAACATGAACATTTGTCCATTATCACCTAGTCCCGCTGGATTGCTGCAGACGCATCGGTTAACGGAGGGAAGAGGGGATGTGGGGGACGGAATACGTTGCAGTCCCACCCCAGCGACACCAGGGAAATGTCTCGATCTGTAACAGGTACAGGGTTATTGGGCCCCTTGCTGTTACAGATCGAGACATTCGGTCGACGTTTCACCGGTTTGTCTCGATCTGTAACAATTACGAACTCAAACAACTTCTAAACGTTACAGATCGAGACAAAACCTCTTAGCGCCCATACCACTGACGTCTCCACTCCTCAGCCAAATCGGGCCGTCGCGGAATACCCGCCAGCCTCATCTTTTCAACCAACTTCCCCGGGTTCTTGAGTTCATCAAACGTGAACCGAAGCACCTTGTGCCCGAGCATTGTCAGATGAGATTCACGCTGACGCTCTGCCACGAACGGGTCGACCGACTCCCGACCCTCGCCGTTCTGCAAGGCATACTTCCCCTTTCCGTCGAGCTCGCCGATGACACATGTCCCGTCCTCGAGCCTCCAGAAATAATCGACCCGAAACACCTGGCTCGAATCGAGCGGATCGCGAAACTCCACCTGCAACTCCGGAACCGGAAAGCCGTATGCAATAAAGAACGCTCGAAACCGAGACTCGCCACCGTTTTCGGACATCCCGTCCGCATACGACGCAATCACCTGTGCCCTGCGATACCCTCGCCTGCCCTCGCAATCGGCGCGGAGGCGCTCGCACAAATCCCCACGTGAAACGCCTTTCGCCCGCAGTGCAGAATCGGCAATCGCCAACCCGTAGGAGAACGGCGCACGCAGCAAGCAATCCTCCACCGTGCGCCAAAATGACGTCACCTGCACGCCATCAACTTGTTCAAGTGCACCCGCCGCCTGCGGACGCAACAGCCGGCATCCTGCACTCAGCGGCACCGAGCAACCTGTCTTAACAAGATATCGTGGCCCAAGCAGATCATTCGGCACCTCCAGACCCCACAAAAGTGCCGCATCATAACCCCAAAACGCCCAATCGGGATGAAACTCTGCAAGCCCTTTGATGGTACGCAACGCTCGCTCCGCCGGCGTCAGTGCAACCCAATCATGCTGAAAGCAGAACAAATACGGCTCGGGCTCCGCAATGTCATCGGTCCCCACATGACGCCGCAGCCACATGAGATCGGCATTGTCGTGCGTCACAAGCAGCACGCCTTGTTCAGCCGCCTTCGCGAGCCTGGCAAGCATCCTATTCCGCGCCAAGGTGTTACGTGTCGCCTGCTTGTGTTTAAGAACGGTATTGACACTTTCATCACCACCACATCAGGGAAATGGCCATTGTCACCGTTGCCGCCTTCGACAAACGTCTCAATCTGTAACAGTTAGACGTTCTCCAGGCCCCCAAACGTTACAGATTTAGACAAACCAGCGGTGCCCAAGCATTCGTCTCGATCTGTAACAGGTAGACCGGTTTTTTGTCCCTAAACGTTACAGATCGAGACAAATAGACACGCGGCGGCGCTGCGACAGCCCATCCCTTACTCCCACTCCTGCTCGTAGATGTTGAGGGACTTTACGTAGCGCCCCTGGGCGCCCATGATGTCGCGGACCAGGCGCAAAAAGAAGCTGACGCACGAGGTGTCAAAGCCGTCCTGCAGATCCTCGGGATGCACCGCACCCGGTCCATCGACCGCCGTGTCACTCAGGCGCGCGATGTCATACAGATAGAGCTGTCCCGCCGTCAGCCAGACATCGTCGACGCAAGCGAGGCGCACCGCAATCGCGCCGTCGCTCCAATGCTCCTTTTGCACGATATGCGGGTCGTAGACATCAAAGCGACGGTCGGTGCGCGTATCCTTCAGCGCAACCATGCCGTTCGCAGGATCCTTGTCCAAAATGCCAAAGCGCGAGAAATACTGTGTGTCGCGCACCTGCTCGAGCCGCTTGAGCGAGGCAGGCGAAAGCGATGCCGGCGGCTCATCAACATACAGCTCGAGCAGCGTCTTGCCATGGCGATAGGGGCGCTCGAAGAGCAGCCAATCGGTAAACGCCATGTTGTAGGCCATGATTTCGTTTTGGGAAGGCTCGGTGCAATAGCCGAGCCACGGGTCGACAATGATCTCGAACTGCTCGCGCGCCGGCTCCAAAAACTGAAACTTCCGCAGCATCCAAAAATGGGCCATGTCGGCAATATCGTTGCCGACGGCTTCGGCCAGCTGCGCTCGGTCTAAAACGTGGTCAGTCACGACATCCTCCTCAAACTGATGAACCTCAATTTGAGCTTACGAGGAGGGTGGGCAGCCACTGTCAGCACGGACAAAATAGGCCTCCGGCTGCAAACCAGATGCTGACCAAACACTTGACGGGATGCTTGACCGAATGAGCGCACCGCAAAGAAACCGCAGGTAGACATAGACAGTCAGTTCACTCATTTGAGGCAAACGCCCGCTACCACCACAGAAAGAGCAGAGTAGCACAGTCGCAAACGTCGACGAATGAACACTTGCACGTCGGCAAATGACAAAGTCGCCTGCGAACTCGCAAGGAGTGTCCCCGGGTGCCGGCCCAAAAGGAACGTCCCCAGTTGCCGGCACTTGGGGACGTTCCTTTTGGGCCGGCCGTTGGGAACAGCCCTTGACGATTCAGCTGTGAACAGCCGCCTTACAGCTCCAGCGCGTCGGCGACTTCGGCAGCGCAGGCCAGGGCGTCGGCCATAGCGTTCACCACGAGCGAGCTGCCGTTACGAGCGTCACCGGCCACGTATACCGGCGTGGCGTCCGCGGCAACGTTGTCAGCACGTGCCGCGAGGTGCGAGCCCTCAGCAGCCATCACAGGCAGCGGACGACCAGCGGTGGCAACAGGCACGCCTACCGCATCGAACACGCCATGCTCCGGACCCGTAAAGCCACAGGCGATGAGCACCAGCTGGGCCGGCACCTCGTGCTCGGAGCCCGCGATGCGTTCGGGCTTGCCAGCCGACCAATCCAGATCGACCACGCGCAGGCCCGCTGCCGCGCCCTTCTTGTCCAGCAGCACCTCGAGCGTATCCACGCCCCAGGCACGCATCTCGCCGCCCATGGCAGCGATAGCCTCCTGCTGACCGTAGTCGGTCTTCTTAACGTTGGGCCACTGCGGCCAAGGGTTGCTCGCCGCACGCTTATCGGGCGCGGCCGGCAAGAACTCAAACTGGCGCACACTGCGCGCACCCTGGCGCACCGCGGTGCCCACGCAGTCGTTGCCGGTATCGCCGCCGCCAATGACCACAACGTCCAGGCCACGCGCGTTCACCGCGGGCTCACCACCATCGAGCACCGAGATGGTCGAAGCCGTCAGGTAGTCCACGGCATACACCACGCCGGGCGCATCGATGTTCGCAGCAGAAAGCCCACGCGGGGCGCGGGCGCCGGCAGCCACCACGACGGCGTCAAAGCCATCGAGCTTGGCCGCCACCGCAGGGTTCGTAACGTCAGCGCCCAGCTCAAAGACGATACCCAGCTCGCGCATAAGTGCCACGCGACGCTCGACCACGGACTTCTCGAGCTTCATGTTGGGAATGCCGTACATGAGCAGGCCGCCCGGGCGGTCGTCACGCTCAAACACCGTCACGCGGGCACCGCGACGCGCAAGCTCCCATGCTGCCACCAGGCCAGCCGGGCCGGAACCCACCACGGCAACCGTGGGCGCGCCCTCCCCTGCCGGCTCAAAGCGGCGCGGACCGCCATTTGCCCACTCATGGTCGCTGATCGCGCGCTCGTTGTCGTGAATCGTCGTGGGCTGGCCGTCGACCGAGCCCAGGTTACACGCGGCCTCGCACAGCGCCGGGCACACGCGGCTCGTGAACTCGGGCATAGGCGAGGTGAGTGACAGACGCTCGGCAGCCTCGTCCCAGCGGCCGCGATACACTAGCTCGTTCCACTCGGGAATCAGATTGTGCAGCGGGCAGCCACTCGGACGCGCCTTGCCAAAGCTCGCGCCCATCTGGCAAAACGCCACACCACACATCATGCAGCGGCTCGCCTGGGCACGGCGCGCATCGTCGTCGAGCTCCACGTACAGCGGATCGAAATCGCGGCTGCGCTCCTCCACGGGGCGCAGCTCGTGGGTCACGCGATCGATATCAAGAAAAGCACCGGGCTTACCCATGGCACTTACGCCTCCTTTTTGGTCGAAGCAACAGAGCTGGCGGTGGTGGGCGCAGCGCCAGCGACACCACCCGCCACATCAAAGCGAGCGACATCGGCGGCGTCGGCGCGACCGGTCACAATGTCAAACGCCAGCTCCTCGGCCTGCGCATGCGTCTTACCGATGGCCTCGGCGGCGGCGACAATCGCCAACACGCGCTCGTACTCGGTCGGAATGACCTTCACAAAGTGCTTGCCCATCGTCTCAAAGCTGTAGAGCAGCTTAATACCGCGCGGGCTCTGCGTCGCGTCCACGTGCTCCTGGATGAGCGCACGAATCTGCGCCAGCTCGCCGGCCGTCGGGGCCTTGAGCTCAACGCTCTCGTGGTTCACACGGGCATCGAGCGTGCCGTACTGGTCAAAGACGTAAGCCACGCCGCCCGTCATGCCGGCGGCGAAGTTCTGCCCGACCTCGCCCAGGATAAGCGCCAGACCGCCCGTCATGTACTCGCAGCCATGGTTGCCGCAGCCCTCGACCACCACCGTGGCACCGGAGTTGCGCACGCCAAAGCGCTGGCCTGCCAAGCCGTTAATAAAGCCGCGACCGCTCGTGGCGCCAAAGAAGGCCACGTTGCCCACGATGATGTTCTCGTCGAACTTGTAGGTCGCATGCGGGTTGGGGCGCACCGACACCTCGCCGCCCGAAAGGCCCTTGCCAAAGTAGTCGTTGGCGTCGCCGCACACGTTGAGCGTAATGCCGCGCGGCAGGAAAGCGCCAAAGCTCTGACCGGCCGAACCATCGCAATCGATGGTGATGGAGCCGGCGGGCAGGCCCTCGGGATGTGCCTTGGTCACCGCGTTGCCCAAGATGGTGCCCACGCAGCGGTTGACGTTGGCGATATCGGCGCGAAAGCGAATCGGACGCAGGTGCGCACGGGCATCGGCCGTATAGGGCACAAACAACGTGGAGTCGAGCGTCTTATCGAGCTCGCTGTCCGCAGCCATCTGGGGCAGGAAGTGACGGCCGTCGGCGCCCGGGATGTGGGCACCAAACTCACAGGTCGCGCTTGCCAGCACGGGCGACAGATCGAGCAGGTTGGCCTTGCGGTTGCCCGGGACCTCGATCTGGCGCAGGCACTCGGGATGGCCGACCATCTCGTCGACGGTGCGGAAGCCCAGGCTCGCCATGACCTCGCGCAGCTGCTCGGCAACAAAGAGCATAAAGTGCTCGACGTGCTCTGGCTTGCCGCGGAAGCCGCGACGCAGGCGGCAGTTTTGCGTGGCGATGCCGGCCGGGCAGGTATCCTGCTGGCAGTCGCGCTGCATGAGGCAGCCCATGGAGATGAGCGGCATGGTCGCAAAGCCAAACTCCTCGGCACCCAGCAGGCAGGCGACGGCGACATCGGTACCGTCCATGAGCTTGCCGTCGGCCTCGAGCACCACGCGCGAGCGCAGGCCGTTTTGCAGCAACGTCTGCTGAGCCTCGGCAAGGCCAAGCTCCAGCGGCAGACCCGCATGCCAGATAGAGTCGCGCGCAGCGGCACCCGAACCGCCGTTATGGCCGCTGATCAAGATCTTGTCGGCAGCACCCTTGGCCACACCGGTGGCGATGGTGCCGACGCCGGCCTCGCTGACCAGCTTGACCGACACGCGCGCGCCGGGGTTGGCGTTCTTAAGGTCAAAGATCAGCTCTGCCAGGTCCTCGATGGAGTAGATGTCGTGGTGCGGCGGAGGCGAAATCAGGCCGATGCCGGGCGTGGACTGACGGACCTCGGCGATCCAGGGATAGACCTTCTTGCCGGGCAGGTGGCCACCCTCGCCGGGCTTGGCGCCCTGGGCCATCTTAATCTGAATCTCGAAGGCGCTGCACAGGTAGCGGCTCGTCACGCCAAAGCGCGCGCTTGCCACCTGTTTGATGGCGGAGTTCTTGGAGTCACCGTTAGCCAGCGGGGTCTCGCGACGCGGATCCTCGCCGCCCTCGCCGGAGTTGGAACGGCCGTGCAGGCGGTTCATGGCGATGGCCATGCACTCGTGTGCTTCTTTGCTGATGGAGCCATACGACATGGCGCCGGTGTTAAAGCGGCGGACGATGTTAAGCGCGGGCTCCACCTCGTCGAGCGAAACCGGCGTGCGACCGTTGGCATTAAAGTCCAGCAGGTCACGCAGGCGCACGGCACGGCCGGTGCGGTGCAGGCGGGCGCTGTACTCCTTAAAGGTGTCGTAGCTGTCCTCGCGGCAGGCGGTCTGCAGCAGGTAGACGGTCTGCGGGTCGATAAGGTGATCCTCGCCGCCAAGCGGGCGCCACTTGGTCAGGCCCAGCGTGAGCAGTTGATCGGGAGCCGGGCTCTTAAGGATAGCGAGCGCGGCGTCGTAGCGCTCGTTTTGCTCGCGCTCAACGTCCTCGACACCCATACCGCCCACACGGCTCACCGTGCCGGCGAAGTACGCGTTGACAAACTCCGGCGTAAAGCCCACGGCCTCGAAGATCTGCGCCGAATGGTAGCTCTGCACCGTGGAGATGCCCATCTTGGACATGATGGAGACGATGCCGGCAGTCGCAGCCTTGTTGTAGTTGGCGATGCCTTGCTCGGCTGTCACGTCCAGATCGCCGTGCGCCGCCAAGTCGCGAATGCACGAATGCGCGTTGTACGGATAGATGCCGCTCGCGGAGTAGCCCACCAGCGCCGCAAAGTCGTGCGGGGACACGGCATCGCCACACTCCACCACGATGTCGGCAAAGGTACGCACGCCGGCGCGGATCAGGTGGTTGTGCACGCAGCCCACGGCGAGCAGCGACGGTACGGGCACCTCGCCCGCCGCAGCACGGTCGCTCAGCACCACGATGTTCACGCCATCGCGAACCGCGGCCTCGACGTCTTCGGCAAGCTGCTTGAGTGCAGCCTGCAGCGCGCCCTCACCCGCGTCGCGGCGGTACACGGCACGGAAACGGCGGGTCTTAAAGCCCACGCGGTCGATGGCGCAGATACGCTCGAACTCCTCCTCGCTCAGCAGTGGGCGCTCCAAGCGCACCAGCTGACAGGCCGTACGAGAGTCCTCGAGCAGGTTGCCGTGGTTGCCCAGGTAGAGCGTGGTCGAGGTGACCATATGCTCGCGCAGGGCGTCGATGGGCGGGTTCGTGACCTGAGCGAACAGCTGATAGAAATAGTCGAAGAACGAACGCGTCTTCTTGGACAGGCAGGCCAGCGGCGCATCGATGCCCATCGAGGCGAGCGGTGCCTTGCCCTGCTGGGCCATGGGACGCACGACCTCGTCGACATCATCCCAGTGGTAGCCGAGCTTAGCCATGCGCACGGCGGCGGGCACCTCGGCGTCCTCGGCGGGCGTTGCCGCGGCAGGCCTATCGAGCGCGTCGACGGTCAGCGTCTCCTCGGCAATCCAGTCGCGGTAGGGCTTTTCCTTGGCGTAACGGGCACGCAGCTCGTCGTTGTAGATGACGCGGCCGCGGGCAAAATCGACCTCGAGCATCTGGCCCGGTCCCAGACAGCCGCTCGTCAGGATGTTCTCGGGGCTCACCTCGATGGTGCCCACCTCGCTCGCCAGCATAAAGCGGCCGTCGCGCGTCACGTAGTAGCGGGCGGGGCGCAGGCCGTTGCGGTCGAGGGCGGCACCCAGCGTGCGACCGTCGGTAAAGGCGATGGCGGCCGGGCCGTCCCAGGGCTCCATGAGCATGGACTGGTAGGCGTCGTAGGCGCGGCGTTCCTCGCTCAGGCTGTCGTTGTGGTCCCACGGCTCGGGCAACAGCATGGATGCGGCACGCGTGAGCGGGCGACCGTTCATGACCAAAAACTCGAGCACATTGTCCAAAATCGCGGAATCGGAGCCCTCGCGGTTGATGATGGGCATCACGCGCTCAAGATCGTGCTGCAGCATGGGGCTGTACAGGTTGGGTTCGCGGGCGCGGATCCAGTTGACGTTGCCCTTGAGGGTGTTGATCTCGCCGTTGTGGATGATAAAGCGGTTGGGGTGCGCACGTTCCCAGCTGGGCGTGGTGTTGGTGGAGTAGCGCGAGTGGACGAGCGCCACGGCCGTCTTGACGGCGGCGTCGTTGAGATCAATGAAGAAGCGGCGCATCTGCGTGGCGACCAGCATACCCTTGTACACGATGGTGCGCGAGCTCATGGAGCACACATAGAAGATCTTGTCGCGCAGGGCAAACTCGGCGTCGGCCTTCTTTTCGATGGTGCGGCGGCACACGTACAGGCGGCGCTCGAAGGCATCGCCGGCGGGCGTGTCGTCCGGACGGCCCAGGAAAGCCTGCAAGATGGTGGGCATGCAGGCGCGGGCTGTCTCGCCCAGGTCGTGCGGGTCGACCGGCACCTCGCGCCAAAAGAGCAGCGGCACGCCGGCCTCGGCGCAGCCCTCCTCAAACACGCGACGGGCATCCTCTACGCCCTTGTCGTCCTGCGGGAAGAACAGCATGGCCACGCCATAGTCGCCCTCTGCCGGCAGAATCTGGCCGCACTTTTGAGCCTCTTTGCGGAAAAAGTGATGCGGAACCTGGAACAGGATGCCGGCGCCGTCGCCGGTGTTCTTCTCGAGTCCCGTACCGCCGCGGTGCTCCAAGTTGACCAGAATGGACAGCGCGTCGTCCAGAATCTGGTGATGGCGCTCGCCGTTGATATCGGCAAGCGCGCCGATGCCGCATGCATCGTGGTCGAATTCGGGGCGATAAAGGCCCTGCTGCTGAGCGGAATCTGCCTGCATCGCGATCCTCCCCTAGGTGTTAGACAGTCAGTTGACTAGGCATACTAGGTGCATCGCCGGCCCGTTGTGTTTCCCGCCCGTTTCGAAACAATCGCGTAACGCACGCCCTACGAGTGGACACCGCCGACCTCAAGGACGGCAACAAGGGCCCAAGTTCGACCTGTAAACTCACCGCTTCAAACATCTCAATCTGTAACAGGGAGACCAAATTTCGACGAATAACTGTTACAGATTGAGATGTTTTCGAGAGACGGTTCCGAATGTCTCGATCTGTAACACGAAGGGCCGGTTTTGGCGGTCAGCTGTTACAAATCAAGATTTTTCATAGGACCATTTCTTCCTGTCTTGATCTGTAACACCTAGACCCAATTTCCATCCTTAGTTGTTACAGATCAAGACATTTCGGCAATCCCCTTTCACCGTCCCATTCAAATACAACAATTTTGTTAGTCGTGGTTAACTTTTGAGTCTAAAACGGGTATCCTTTGCGGCGTCAAGCAAACGGCACGCAGGAGCGCACCATGCTCAACCATCTCAAACAACACTTTGGCTCCCGGCGCACCGGTGGTCACGGAGGCCTAGACATTGCGCGGCATGTCGGCCCCGGGCTGCTCGTGACCGTCGGCTTTATCGACCCGGGCAACTGGGCCTCCAATATGGCCGCGGGCTCGCAGTTTGGCTACGCGCTGCTGTGGATCGTCACGCTGTCCACAATTATGCTCATTGTGCTGCAGCACAACGCGGCACACCTGGGTATCGCCACGGGCGCCTGTCTTGCCGAGGCCACGACACGCTACCTCCCCCGCATCGTGGGACGCGCGGTACTCGCCAGCGCCTATCTCGCGGCCATCGCCACCGCCATGGCCGAAGTCCTGGGTGGCGCGATTGCCCTTCAAATGCTCTTTGGGCTGCCCGTGCGCGCGGGCTGCGTCATCGTGGCGGCAGTATCGATGGCGATGCTCATGACGAGCTCCTACAAGCGCGCCGAGCGATGGATCATCGCCTTCGTAGGCGTGGTAGGACTCTCGTTTTTGGCTGAGCTTACGCTGGTCAAGGTCGACTGGCCGCAGGCCGCCGCAAGCTGGATCACACCCAGTATGCCCACCGGCTCGGCCGCGATTATCGTAAGTGTCCTAGGCGCGGTCGTTATGCCTCACAACCTCTTCCTGCACTCCGAGGTCATCCAATCCATGCACTTCGAAGGCCAAGGCGAGCAGGTTATCGAAGAACGTCTACGCTATGAGCTCTTCGACACGCTCTTTTCGATGGGCGTGGGCTGGGCAATCAACTCGGCCATGGTCATCCTGGCCGCAACGACCTTCTTTGCGCACGGCATTGTCGTAGACGACCTCGCCGTCGCAGCGGCCACGCTCTCCCCCATTCTGGGCCCGGCAAGCTCGGTCATCTTTGCGGTGGCACTGCTGTTTGCGGGTATATCGAGTAGTGTGACGACGGGCATGGCGGCGGGCACCATCACCGCAGGCATGTTCGACGAGGAATACGACATCCACGACCGACATTCCTCGATCGGGGTGGCGGCTTGTTTCGTCGGCGCAGTGGCGGCGTGCTTGGTCGTCCCGAATCCTTTTGAGGGTCTCATCTGGAGTCAGGCGCTGCTGTCGCTTCAGTTGCCGATTACGGTCTTTGTGCTCATACGACTCACCAGTTCGCCCCGCGTCATGGGCAAATACGCCAACTCCCGCCCGCTCAACGCGTTGCTCGTAGGGATCGGCGTCATCGTGACGATTCTCGACATCGTGCTGCTAACGGGGATGAAATTGGGATGGCGTGACTGTCCAGATATAACGTCTCAATCTGTAACACGTAAGGCCGTTTTAAACCGTCAGATAAATCAAAAGGGCCCCGGCCGGAATATCCAGCCGGGGCCCTTGGACAGAGCTATGTGTTGCTACAAGCCGTGTGTCTACGAGTTACTCCTCGACGAGCTCAAACTCATCGGGACCAACGCCGCAGACCGGGCACACGTAATCCTCGGGCAGCTCGGGCGTGTCGACCTCAACCTCGTAACCGCAAACGGTGCACACAAACTTATACGTCTTCTTCTCCTCAGCCATGATGTTCTCCTCTCGAACGCGACTGGTGATGTACTTCGCTTATTAGTATAGGTTCTTAATAATATAATGCAAGTATTTTTAGAACATTTCTAACCTTGATACGACGAGGCCTTGGGCGGCGTCTTGCCCTTCAAGACCTTGTGATAGTAGTCATAGGTCAGCGGCGTCTCGTCGCTCAGGCGCTCGGCATCCTCGACCTCGCCAATAAAGAGCAGGTGCGTACCCACATCGACGGTATCAATCAGACGGCAGCTAAACAGGGCCGCCGCGTGCTCGGGCACATAGGGCATGCCCAGAGCCGTCTCGCGGGTCTCGTATTTGGCAAACTTGTCATAATCGCTGCTGGTGCGGAACCCAAAGTTACCGATGTAGAGCATGTCGGCGGTCTGATCGATCACGGTCAGCGCGAACGCTTTGGCCGATGCGATGACGCCCGAGGTGACATTGTCCTTGTTCACGGCAACCGAAATACGCGGCGGCATGGACGTCACCTGCACCGCAGTGTTGATGACGCAGCCGGCGCGCAGCCCGTCTGCCGCAGCGCTCACCACGTACAGACCGCTCGGCATGGTAAAGAACGCAGTTTTGTCCATAACGATCACTCCCCTAGCTCGGGTTGGAACCTTATAAATGTATGTACCCACAAAAAAGGCGGCACCCATAACGGACGCCGCCTTTGAGACATATGTGTCAGAACAGTAAGAAAGATGAGACGCCCGCAGTTGCGGTGAAATAGGGACTGAATAGCCCCTCAAACAGGCAAAACAGTCCGTATTCCACCGCAACTTATACAGAGTGCCTAGCGGTTGCGTTCCTTAAGGGCGCGGTCGATCTCGCGCTGAACGTCGCGCTTGGCCATGTCCTCGCGCTTGTCGTAGAGCTTCTTGCCGCGACCCAAACCCAGCAGCAGCTTTACGCGGCCGTCGGTATTAAAGTAGAGCTCCAACGGAACCAGCGCATAACCACGGTTGCGAAGTTTGCCGTCAAGAAAGTCGATCTCCTTGCGGTGCAGCAGCAGACGACGCCGACGGTCGGGATCGCGATTCCACACGCCACCATGGCTATAAGGGTGGATATGCAGGCCGACGAGCCAGCACTCCCCGCCGCGGATCAGCGCGAAGGTATCGGTAATCTGGCACGCGCGCTCGCGAATCGACTTGACCTCGGTGCCACTCAGTTCAATACCGCATTCGAACGTCTCATCGATAAAGTACTCGTGATGCGCCGAGCGATTCTTGGAAATGAGCTTGCGCTCGCGCTTACTGGGCATCGCCGGCCTCCTTGGCTCCATCGGCGTTTGAGCCCGCAGCCTCGCGCTTTGCCTTGCGCTCGGCGTTGAGCTCGGCGTCGCTCTCGCGCACCAGTTTGATAATCGCCGCGCAGGCTTCCTCGCCCACCAAGTCGCGAGCACGCACCGTCAGGCGCGTCGCCTCCTGCTTGTCGCCGTCGCTTGCAGCATCGGTCGCGCACATAATCAGGCAGATGGCAATCTCGGCCGAAGGTGAGGTCGGAACGCCCTGCAACGCCAGCTCGCCCATCACGTGCTCGTCGCTCTCCTCGGCGGCATCCGGATAGGTAGTATGGATCTTGTTGAGCAGGCGCGTCGTATGCGCATCGTTGGGCGCCAGGCGCAGCGCCAGACGCGCGCAGCCCACGGCAGCCGAAACGTTCTCGGTCTCGGGCTCCAAGAAGTACTGACCCAGATTGGCGTAAGCGCGGGCGGCGCACTTGCCATCGCTCGCGCGCTCCAGCACCGAGAACGAGAGCGATGCCCACTCCTGCTTGTCCTCGAGAGCGCGGAACAGCTCGGCCAAATCCAAGCGATAGTTGCAGTTCATGGGGTCCCAACGCACAGCCTGCATCAGGGCATTGCGAGCGCTCACATAATCCTGCTGGCGAATGTAGGCAAACGCCATGTCAGAGTACAGGCGGTCAAACGGCACCTCGAC
>USOG01000019.1 GCA_900556365.1 uncultured Collinsella sp. | reverse complement strand
CTCAACAACGGCAAGAAAAAGCTCTACTACATCTCTGCCGAGTTTTTGATCGGCAAGCTGCTCATCAACAATATGATCGACCTTGGCATCTATGACGAGGTTAAGAACCAGCTCGTCGCCGCCGGCCACGACCTCAACAAGATCGAGGAGTTCGAGGTCGAGCCTTCGCTCGGCAACGGCGGCCTGGGCCGTCTGGCCGCATGCTTCTTGGATTCCATCGCCACGCTGGGCCTTACCGGCGACGGCGTGGGCCTCAACTACCATTACGGCCTGTTCCGCCAGCGCTTTGTCGACAATCAGCAGAAGGCCGTCCCCGACGAGTGGCTCGGCGAGCAGGACATCCTGATCGATGACGACCGCTCCTACACCGTCGAGTTCGGCGACTTTGCCGTTACCTCCAAGCTCGTCAACATCGATGTGCCCGGTTACGGCCAGCCCACCAAGAACCGCCTGCGTCTGTTCGATTTGTCAAGCGTCGATGACGGCCTGGTCCCCGGCAGCTCCATCGACTTCGACAAGACCGAGATCGCCAAGAATCTCACCTTGTTCCTCTACCCCGACGATTCCGACGAGCAGGGCCGCCTGCTTCGCATCTACCAGGAATACTTCATGGTGAGCAACGCCGCCCAGCTCCTCATCGACGAGGCCATCGAGCGCGGCAGCAATCTGCACGACTTGGCCGACTACGCCGTGGTCCAAATTAACGACACGCACCCCACCATGGTCATTCCCGAGCTCATCCGCCTGCTCACCACCGAGCATGGCATCGAGTTTGACGAGGCAGTCACCATCGTGCGCTCCATGGTCGCCTACACCAACCACACGATTCTTGCCGAGGCGCTCGAGAAGTGGCCGCTCACCAGCCTGCAGAAGGTCTCCCCTGCCATCGCCGACATTATTGTCAAGCTCGATGAGATCGCCAAGGTCGAGTACGACGACCCGCGCGTTGCCATCATCGACGAATACGACACCGTCCACATGGCCCACATGGACATCCACTTTGGCTTCTCCATCAACGGCGTCGCCGCACTCCACACCAAGATCCTGGAGGACACCGAGCTTCATCCGTTCTACGAGATCTATCCCAATAAGTTCTCCAACAAGACCAACGGCATCACCTTCCGCCGTTGGATCCATGGCGCCAACCCCGCGCTCGCCAGTCTGCTCGACGATGTGATCGGTACCGATTGGCGCAGCACCGGCGACCTGAGCAAGCTCGCCGAATTCGCTAACGACAAGGATGTTCTTGAGCGCCTGGCCGCCACCAAGGCCGAAGCCAAAACCATCATGCGCGAGTTTATGGCGCTCGAACAGGGCGTGACGATCCCCTCCAACGCTATCATCGACGTCCAGGTCAAGCGTATCCACGAGTACAAGCGCCAGCAGATGCTCGCGCTCTACATCATCTGGAAGTACCTCGACATCAAGAACGGTAACAAGCCTAAGCACCCCATCACCATCATCTTTGGCGGCAAGGCGGCCCCTGCCTATACCATCGCTCAGGACATCATCCATCTGATCCTGACGCTTTCCCAGTGGATCGTCAACGACCCCGACGTGGCTCCCCACCTGCAGGTTGTCATGATCGAGAACTACAACGTCACCGCTGCCGAGCGCGTGATTCCCGCTGCCGACATCTCCGAGCAGATCAGCCTGGCCTCCAAGGAGGCAAGCGGCACTTCCAACATGAAGTTCATGCTCAACGGCGCCCTGACCCTGTGCACGCTCGACGGCGCCAATGTGGAGATCGCCGAGCTCGTCGGCGACGAGAACATCTATACCTTTGGCGCCTCGTCCAAGCAGGTCGAGCAGCTCTACGCCGACGGCACCTATGACGCCGGCGCGCTCTACCGCAAGCCCGGCATCAAGCTGCTGGTGGACTTCATCACCAACCCCGCCTTTATGGCGACCGGCAACGCAGAGCGCCTGCAGCGTCTGCACGGCGACATCAAGGGCAAGGACTGGTTTATGGCCCTGCTCGACATTGAGGAATACATCCAGACCAAGGAGCGCGTGCTGGCCGACTACGAGGACCAGGACGCCTGGATGCGTAAGGCGCTGATCAACATCGCCAACGCCGGCACCTTCTCGTCCGACCGCACGATCTCCCAGTACAACGACGAGATCTGGCACCTGGACTAACCTATTCCCCTTACCCATCCTCTTGAGGAACGGAGTCGTGGCAACGCGGCTCCGTTTTTTGTGCCCGTGCGTTGCCCCTGTGAGCCGCCTCGACTAAATCGTCTCAATCTGTAACATCTAACGTCCGAAATCCGCCCTTACTGTTACAGATCGAGACAAATGGATAAGCCGGCTAAAACAATCTCGTTCTGTAACAGGTAACTGCCGAAATCAGTCCTTCGTGTTACAGATCGAGACGGAAGGACAGGCGGCTCAACTCAATCTCGTTCTGTAACATCTAAAGCCAATTCGATCCTCTACTTGTTACAGATCGAGACAAACGACCGACCAGACAACCCCGGCACAAAGAAAGGCTCCCCTCTCGCCCAGTGGACGGGAGGGAAGCCTTATATGTGACCACGGCAAAAGGATGGCAAAGCCGCAGTCGCCCAAAAGGAGGGTCTGATTGGATCGGGCCTAGATAAGGTTCTTGCCAGAGACCTTATCGAAGAGATGGGTCGCGTTCTTCTCGAACTTGAACCAGATGGGATCGCCAGCCTTGAGCGCGCCCTTGGCCTCGAGGTCGACAACGGGGATGATCAGGACAAACTGGCCGTCGGGAGCGGTCACGTGGACATGCTCGGTCGAGCCCATGAGCTCAGTCACCTCGACGGTGCCCTGGAGCGCACCCTCCTCGCCCTTTTCGGCAAGCAGGATCTGCTCGGGGCGCACGCCGGCCGTAATCTCCTTCACGTCGCCGTCGTCCCAGTTGAGAGCAAGCTGAGCGCAGGTCTCGGGAGCGAGCGCCACGTTCATATCCTCGGTCTTGACGGTAAAGCCGTTACCCGAGCGCACCAGCTGGGCATCGAAGAAGTTCATCTGCGGCACGCCGATAAAACCGGCGACGAAGATGTTCGCGGGATGGTTGAAAACCTCCTGCGGCGTAGCGATCTGCTGGACGACGCCGTCCTTCATGACCACGATGCGGTCGCCGAGAGTCATGGCCTCGGTCTGATCGTGGGTAACGTAGATAAAGGTGCCCTTAATCTCGTGACGCAGCTTGATGAGCTCGGCACGCATCTGGTTACGCAGCTTGGCGTCCAGGTTGGACAGCGGCTCGTCCATCAGGAAGACCTTGGGGTCACGCACGATGGCGCGGCCGATGGCGACGCGCTGACGCTGACCGCCCGAGAGCGCCTTGGGCTTACGGTCGAGGTACTCGGTAATACCCAGGATCTCGGCAGCGGAGCGAACCTTGCGGTCGATCTCGTCCTTGGGGACCTTCTTGAGCTCAAGCGTAAACGCCATGTTCTCGTACACCGTCATGTTGGGGTACAGAGCATAGCTCTGGAACACCATGGCGATGTCGCGGTCCTTGGGAGCGACGTCGTTGACGCGCTTGCCGTCGATGAGCACGTCACCCGAGGTGATGTCCTCCAGGCCGGCGACCATGCGCATCGTCGTGGACTTACCGCAGCCAGAGGGGCCAACGAGGACGATGAACTCCTGGTCGTGAACGGTGAGGTTAAAGTCCTCTACAGCGAGCACGCCGTCCTCGGTAACCTTGAGGTTGTGCTTCTTCTCCTCGGTCTTCTTCTTTTTGCCAAAGAAGCCCTTCTTTTTGGACTCGTTGTTGGGATACACCTTCTGAACATGTTTGAGAACGATCTCGGCCATGTCTCTACCTTTCGATACGCGGCGCCGCGCTGAGGGGCGCCGCTAAAACTTGCAAAACAGTTACGGCATCAGCCCTTGACGGCACCTGCCACCACGCCGTCGATGATGTACTTCTGGCAGAGGATGTACATGATGACGATGGGGATAACGACCATCATGATGCAGGCCATCATGGGGCCGAGCTCGACGTGGCCATAGCCGCCGCGGAAGTACTGGATCAAGATAGGAATGGTCTTGTACTTGGTGGAGTCGAGGGTGAGGTAGGGCAGCAGGTAGTCGTTCCAGACCCACATGGTCTCGAGAATGCCGACCGAAAGATAGGTGGGCTTCATGATGGGAAGGACGATTTTAAAGAACACCTGGACCGGGTTGCAGCCATCAATCATGGCCGCCTCTTCGATCTCGAGCGGGATGTTCTTTACAAAGCCGGCGAACATAAAGACCGCCAGGCCCGCGCCAAAGCCCAGATAGATAAAGCAGATGTTGAACGGCGTGTTAAAGCCAATGCGGTCCGCCAAATTGGACAGCGTGAACATGAGCATCTGGAACGGTACGACCATCGAGAACACGAACAGGTAATAGAAGAAGTTCGAGATCTTGCTGTTGACGCGAACCACGTACCAAGCGCACATGGAGCAGCACACCAAGATCAGCACGACCGACGTGACCGTGATGATGAGCGAGTACATAAATGCCGAGGCAAAGCCCTGCTCGTTAAGGGCGTGCACGTAGTTTGCAAGGCCGTTGAACGTCTCGGGCGTGAGCAGATCGAACGCCGTGGTGGTGCTGATTGCAGTTCCCTTTTTAAAGGAATTGAGCGCAATCATGAACACGGGGTAGATCCACGCGAGCGACAGGATCGTAAAGAAAATCGAGAGCGCGCGGTTGATAACCTTATCGCGTTTCATTACTGCTGCACCTCCTTGGACCTCGTGGCCTTAAGCTGAATCATGGAGATGGCTACGACCAGGATGCAGAAGATAACCGCCTTGGCCTGACCGATGCCCTGCCATGCGATACCGGCACGCGAATAGAACGTGTTGTAGATGTTCAGGGCGAGCATCTCGGTGGAGTGCGCGGGGGCGCCGCCGGTAAGGGCGAGGTTCTGGTCGAACAGCTTAAAGCCGTTGGTGATGGACAGGAACAGGCAGATGGTGATGGTCGGCATCAGGTTAGGGATCTTAACCTTCCAAAACGTCTGCCATGCCGTGGCACCGTCGACCTTGGCGGCCTCGATGTAGTCGGACGGAATGGACTGCAGACCAGCGATGTAGATGATCATCATGTAGCCGACCTGCTGCCACAGGGTCAGGATGATAAGGCCCCAGAAGCCGGCAGCGGAGTTAAGGGCAATGAGCTGGGCGCCCACGTTGGAGAGCAGGCAGTTGATCAGGATCTGCCAGATGTAGCCCAACACGATGCCGCCGATCAGGTTAGGCATAAAGAAGATCGTACGGAAGATGTTGGTGCCTTTGAGCGCCTTGCGGGTGAGCGCCTGCGCAATTGCCAGGGCGATCACGTTGATGAGCACCGTCGACAGGAAGGCAAACGCCACGGTAAAGAAGAACGACGTGGCAAACTGCGGATCGGACAGTGCGCGCACGTAGTTCGCGATACCGACAAAGTGCGCGTTGTTAATGGTAATAAACTGGCAGAACGAGAGATAGAAGCCCTGGATAAAAGGGATCACGAACCCGATCATAAACGCCAGGCACGTGGGCAGCATAAAGAGCGGCCACCAGCGCTTGAGTGCTTTGCCCATAAAAGGGTCCTTTCAATATGCAGGGGGCGGGCAAACCTACGTCTGCCCGCCCCCTGTCGCTAATCAGATAGCTTGGGCAGCAACTGCTTACTCGGAAGCAGCCTTCTCGGTCTTCCAGCCATCGACGAAGGCGTTCTTGACGCCGTCCCACTTGCTGTTGTCGGCAGCATAGGCGATCAGAGCCTGCTTGAGGTTCTTCTTCCACTCCTCGGAGGGAATGTAGACGAAGTCCCAAGCGACGGTCTTCTTGCCGTCCTTGGCCATGGCAACGGCCTGCTGCGAGAAGACGTTGGTGGTTTCCTTGGCGCTCTTGAACGGGGCAGTCAGACCCATCTTGTCAGCGATGATGCTGGTGGCGGTGTCAGAAGTGACGCACCAATACATGAAGTCCTCGGTGGCCTTCTGAGCATCCTCGGAAGCCTGGGAGCTCACGCACCAGTAGTTCTCGCCGCCGGAGCACAGGCCTTGGTTCTCCTCGCCGTCGACGCCGATGTAGATCGGCAGCATGCCGAGCTGGTCGTCGGTCATACCGGCCTTGGTGAGGTCAGCGTAGGCCCAAGAGCCGTTCTGATAGAAGACGGCCTTGCCGGTTGCGAACTCGTTGGTGGCGTCGTCACCGGTCTTGGAGGCAAGCTGCGAAGGATCGCAGGTGGAGTCGGTGATGTACAGGTCGAAGATCTGCTTGAAGTTGTCGAGATACTCGCCCTTGATCTCGTCGTCCTCCTGGTTGTGCTCCTTCTCGAACTCGTAGTAGAGCGGGAGGTTGGCGAGGTGGGTGGTGTAACGCCAGCTGGAGGAGTCATCCATGCCGGCGGAAGTGAAGGCGCCCTCAACGCCAAGCTCGTCCTTGCGGGCCTGAATGTCGTCAGCGCAAGCCTTCAGCTTGTCGAAGGAGTTGATGTCCTCGGCCTTGTAGCCAGCCTTCTCGAGCAGCTGCTTGTTGTAGATGATGCCGTAGCTCTCCTGGACCCAGTCGATACCCAGATCCTTGCCATCGGACTGCAGAGCCAAGGAGTCGTCAATGAGCTCACCGCGGAGCTTGGTGTCGGACAGGTCGGCGCAGTAATCCTTCCAGTTCTTAAGACCGGTGGGGCCGTTGACCTGGAACAGGGTCGGAGCGGAGCTCTTGGACATCTCGGACTTGAGCTTCTCCTCGTAGGTGTTGGAGGCGGCGGTCACGATCTTGACCTCGACGCCCTTCTCCTCCTTGTACGCCTTGGCGATCTCCTTCCACTCCTTGTCGACCTCGGGCTTGAATTGGAGGAAGTAGACCTCGGCAGCGTCACCAGAAGCAGAGGAGCCGGAGCCGGCGGAGCCACCGCAGCCCACGAGACCCAGACCAAGAACCGCAGCCGCGGAACCAGCAAAGCCCAGGAACTGCCTTCTGCTCATTTCGTTCTTCATTACAATCCACCCTTTCACACCGTGGCGGCACCCTTTGCCGCCGCCTTCGGAGATTGGCTCGGGGACTTTGCCCCTTTTGCTGATTTGAACGATACGCTATTTGGCTAGTTGTTTGAACAAGTATTACTAGAGCGGTAGGAAAACTTCGGTGAACGGTAATTTCAACTTGATACTTGACAAGTTTTGTATAAACAATTATTTGTTATCGAATGCAGAGAAAGCGCCCGGTCAAACCGATGCATCGTCGGTTTGACCGGGCGCTTTCGCTTTGAGGGCATGGGTCTCGTCAGGCTGCGAGCTAGCCGGCTATCGCTTGGAGTTGACGCGGTAGTGGAAGATCTCGGGATGCGTGCGGGCATGCGTGACCTCGAACAAGATGCCGTCCGAGGTGTACGACTGGCTCTCCATGACGGCAACGCAGTTGTATTTGCCGAGGTCAAGATAGCTGCAGTCCTCATCGTTGGCAAGCTCGACGCTCACTGTACGGCGACTCGCCATCACCTTGACGCCGCGTTTGTGCTCCAGATAGTCGTAAATTGACTTTGCGGCGATCTCGGGCGTCAGGCCCTTGGCGATTGACTCCAAAAAGTAACCATGGTCTACTTGGCGCGCATTGCCGTTAAGGCTTCGGACACGCACCACGCGAATCAACTCCTCGCCCACCTTAAAGCCCAGGCGACGAGAGAGTTGCTCGGTGCAAATCAAATGTTCAAAAGACTTAACGTCCGTCGATGCAACGGCATTGTTGCGCTTTGCAAATTCGCCAAACGACTCGACTTCCTCGAGTGCGCCCAGCATGTCGGTTTCGCCCTTGAGCCAAATAACGCGCACGCCCTTGCCGTGTATAGGCTGCACAAACATCTGGTCGGCCAGCATGCTCAAGGCGCGTCGAACGGTATTGCGCGTGCAGCCAAACTCCGCGGTCAGCTCGGCTTCGGTTGGCAGCATCTCCTGAAACGCATAAGTCCCGTTAATGATGCGCGAACGGATCTCGCGGTAGATTCCTTCGTAAATCGCTTTTGGCATGACTTCACCTCTAATGAATATGTATGGCTAGGCACGATAGCATTTCTTGAAGTTGTTTAAACCGATTATCGGCAAAGCGACAGGATTTAACCGTTGACGGTTTCTGTCGCGCCCAAACCGGTTTCGCTCAAAACTGCCGGTACGACAATCGTCTGGTCCTCTACAATGAATCCATTGTTTAAACGTTTCACCACGCGCAACGCGCCTCGATATTCGGGAGGCAGAACATGCTGCAAAAAATCCAACGCTTTGGCGGGGCAATGTTCGCGCCCGCCATGTTGTTTTCCATATCGGGCCTTATGGTCGGCGTCTCCGCCCTCGCAACGTCTGCGGATATCGTCGGCGACCTCGCCGTATACGGAACCCCTTGGTACGTTTTTTGGACTATCATCCAGCGTGGTTCGTGGACGGTCTTTAAACGACTTCCGCTCCTTTTTGCCGTAGCGCTGCCCATCGGCCTTGCCCAAAAGCAACCGGCACGTTGTTGCCTCGAGGCGCTCGTGGCCTATTTTGCCTATTGCTTCTTTTTGAGCGAGATCATCAAGCTGAGCGGAGACAACCTTGGACTTAAGTACCCGTCGTCTTTGACCTCCGCTAGCGGCATCACCATCATCGACGGCATCAAGACGCTCGACACCGGCATTATCGGCCCGCTGGCGGTATCGGCAACCGTCGTCGCCATCCATGACCGCTTCTACGATGCCAAGGTTCCCGATTGGCTCGGCACCTTCTCGGGCTCCTCGCTGGTCTACCTCATCAGCTTTTTTGCCGTGTTTGCCCTTGCCGCTATCTCGGCCGCCATCGTGCCCTCCGTATACGCAATGACCGAAACGCTGCGCCATGCACTTACGAGCGTCGGCCCCTTTGGCGTGGGCATCTTTGTGCTTTTGGAGCGAGCGCTCGAGCCCATGGGGCTGCACCACCTGCTCTACATGCCGATCTACTACGACAACCTGGTCATTAACGACGGCATCTACGCCACGTGGAGCAGCTTGCTCCCCATCCTCTCCCATAGCACGCGCCCCCTTAATGAACTTGCGCCGTGGGCCGGTTTTACCGCCACCGGCTGGGTCAAGCTCTTTGGCCTTCCCGCCATCGCAGCCGCGTTCTACTCCACCGCAAAACCAGAACGCCGCGCCGGCCTCAGGGTCATCCTTGTTCCCGCCATCATCGCCTCGGTGGTTTGCGGCGTTACCGAGCCACTCGAGTTTCTCTTTATGTTCACCCACCCCGGGCTCTTTTTTCTCTACGCCGTCTTATCGTCTTGCCTTGCCACAACCATGAATCTCTTTGGCATCGTCGGCATCTTCTCGGGCGGCCTCATGGAGATGGCAGCCTTCAACTTTATTCCGCTCATGCGCACGCATGCCGGTGCCTATCTTTTGGCGCTCGGTATCGGCCTTGCCTTTAGCCTCATCTTTTTTGTTAGTTTTCGAGCACTCATCTTGATCTATGACCTTAAGACGCCGGGCCGCGAGGATCATGTCGCCAATCGCGCGGCAATCGATCGTTTAACGGAAAGCGGCTTTGCCAAAGAGCAATCTCCCAATGACGAGGTCAATAGTCGATCCGATCAAGATCACATCCTCGCTGAGCGGGTAATTCAGCTTTTAGGTGGTGTTGGCAATATTGTGGGCGCAACCAACTGTGCCACGCGCCTGCGCGTCGAGGTCGCAGACCCTTCCATCGTTGCAGATAACGCGTCGTTTGTCGCGGTGGGCGCCAAGGGCCTCATCATTACGGGCAAGACCGCCCAGGTGATCATCGGCATCTCCGTTCCCCGCGTTAAAGAGCATTTTGACCAGATCATGGGCCTCGAGCCGGAATTTGTGCCCACCACCTCGGCCTCCCCTGCCGCCAGCGCAGCCCATAATCGCAGCGATATCTGCTTCTTCGATATCGACGGAACGCTCGCCTGGCAAGACCCTCGAGCGGCACAAGAGCTTCCCGAGAGCGAGCGTGACCTGTCCCCCTATCCCAACGAGGCGGTCTCGCAGGCCATCCGCGATTTCGTTGCAAATGGCAACATGGCCTTTATCTGCACAGGACGCACCCTCAGCTGCATCCATCCCAAGCTGCTCGAGCTGCCGTGGACGGGCGTCGTGTGTCTCGCGGGCGGTTACGCCGAACTCGAGGGACACATTGTGCGAAATGCAGCCATAAACCCTGGTCTGCTACAGCGCCTCGCCCCCTATCTTGAGCAATCGGGTGAGGTCATTCGCTTTGAGGGCATCGATCGCGTGGTGCGCATGAGTGCAGATGCCCCCGAGACGTACGGATACGCACGCACCGTGGGCGACGCCGTCACGCAACTTGAGCACTACAACGCCTATAAAATTCTTATGTCCACACCACTTGCCAACCGCATCGCCCAAGATGAAGAGCTTGGACCCCTACTCTGTTTCAACGAGCTCGAGCTCGAGGTCACAGAAATCTCGCCTCGTGAGTGCACCAAACGGGCCGGAATCAGTGCCGTGCTTGACGCCCTGGGGCCAGATCACGGCACCGTGTACGGCATTGGCGACGCGAGCAACGACATCGCCCTCATGGAGGCGGTCGATGTTGGCATCGCCATGGGCAACGCGCCGGACTTCCTCAAAGAAAAAGCCGACTACGTAACCGACAGCTTTGACCACGACGGCGTCGTCACCGCGCTCGAACACTTTGGGCTTATCTAGCCGAGCCCCTTGCCGCGTTTGCAGCCGCAAGACTCAATCGTCTTCAACCGCCGCGCTCGACGCCCTAATGTGGCAATATGTTGTCTGCATAATGCAACGATGCAACCTAAGAAAGAATGCGAGAACCCGTGTCCAGTCCGTTTACCAGCTTTTTAGCCCAGCACTTTGACCAGATTAACGACTATCTGGCCACGTTCTTTGACGGACAGGCGACCTCTGCCGATATCGAGTGCTACCTGTACGCGCCGCTCTCGGCTTTTACGGCCAACGCCGGCAAGCGCCACCGTCCGCTTATCTGCATGCTCGCCGCAACCGCAGTGGGCGGTAGCTTTGAGAGCGCCCGCAGCGCCGCGGCAGCTATCGAGCATTTCCAGTCGGGTGCGCTCATCCACGACGATATCGCCGACAACGGACAGCTGCGCCGCGGCAAGCCCTGCATGCACCTCACCGAGGGCACGGGCCTTGCCATCAATTGTGGCGACCTGGCGCTCACCATGGTCACCAAGACGGTTCTCGACGACCCCACGCTGGAGTCCGACGTGAAGCTGCGCGTGCTCCACGAGCTTACCGAGATGATCGTCCGCACCATCGAGGGTCAAGCGCTCGACCTGGGTTGGGTCCGTGACGGGCGCTTTGACATCTCGGTCGACGATTATCTAGACATGGCGACGCACAAGACCGCGTACTACAGCGGAGCCACGCCGCTTGCCGCTGGAGCCATTATCGGCGGCGGCAGCGAGGAGCAAATTGAGGCACTGCGCGCCTTTGGCCTGCACACGGGCCTTGCCTTCCAGATTCAAGATGATCTGCTCAACTTGATCGGTACCAAAGAGGCCGCCAACAAGGACTTCCGTACCGATATCACCGAGGGTAAGCGCACGCTCGTTGCCGTGCACGCCCTGTCTGATGAGCACTATCACGATGAGATTGAAGCGATCCTCTCCTCGGGCACCGAGGACCCCGCGCAGCTCGCGCGCGCCGTGGAAATCTTCCAGGAGACCGGCTCTATCGATTACGCCCACGCCTACGCGCTGGACCTGACCGCTAAAGCCAAGGCCGCCATCGAGGACGTTTCGCTCGACCCGCATGCGCGCGAGTTGTTCGACTCCATGGCAGATTTCTTTGTGGAGCGCCTTAACTAGCGGGGTTATAAAACCTGTCAGCAGCGTATTTGGGTACAACTTGCTACACTGTTGAGTGCATGTTTATGCATCCCTTTGCGTTGTCTATCCGACACACGCTCAAATAGTACGAATGGTACGCCGAAAGGGGTTCGTTCATGGAACCTATTACAACGGGCATGCAGGGAGCAGCCGTCGAGGACGTCCAGTCCCGCCTTCTGCAGCTCGGCTATACAATCGATGACACCGAGGTTGCCGACAAGCGCTTTGGCACCACCACCGAACAGGCTGTTGGCACCTTTAGGCTCGATAGCGGCCTTGCCGCTGGCTGTGCCGTCGATATCCCCTGTTGGAGCGCCCTGGTAGACGCCTCGTATAAGCTAGGCGACCGCACCCTCTACCTGCGTATGCCCAATTTCCATGGCGCCGACGTGCAGGCCCTGCAGAAGGCGCTCAACGTTTTGGGCTTTGCCTGCGGCGAGGACGATGGCTACTTTGGCCCTCACACCGAGGCGGCCCTTCAGCAGTTCCAGGAAAACGTCGGTCTGTTTGCCGACGGCATGGCTTTCCAGGATACCTACGCCTATATCAACCGTCTGCACCATGTGTGGGAGGGTAAACCTTCGGTGACCGAGGCCGAATCGCGCATCGGCTTTGCCCGCGCGGCCAACGTACTCGAGCGTTTCCAGATTGCCGTCATCGGCGAGGACCCTATCGCGCGCAGCGTAGCATCGCGCATGTGGAACATCGCCACGGCGACGACCGACAACAGCGGCATGATGCTTTGCGACTCCGAGGTTCCGACCGACGTTGACCTGGTGCTCGAGATCGCAAGCGACGAGCTGCCCGCCGACGCCGCTCCGCGCGCCACGATTGCCCTCGCCGAGTGCCACAACCTGGCCCAGCGCATCCGCACCGCCAATGTCGCCGCGCAGCAAAAGCCGGCACGCATCCGCATTGAGCTCACCGGCATGACGCGCTACAACGGCACCTTCACTGCCAGCGACGCCCAGACACTCGCCGTACGCCTGCTCGATGGCGTTTGCGATGCCCTCGCAGATTAGGTAAACTAAACGAGTTGCTTTTGTGCAACACCCATACTGGGACGTAGTTCAACGGTAGAACTCCGGTTTTTGGTGCCGGCTGTTGGGGGTTCGAATCCCTCCGTCCCAGCCAAGGTAACTGAGCGCCCCGGGCTTTCATCAGCCCGGGGCGCTTTCTTGTGGGCAAGCGGAGGGATTCGAACCCGCAAGGAATCCACCTATATAAGACAGACATCCCAAGCCCGAAAGGACCAAGAGCGCCTTACATCTAGAATTATCAGCCCAGTTCCGAAAAGCGAGCCGCATGCAACAACCAGGTAACCACAGGCCCCGGGAGAGCGGGGACACCGGCTTAGGTTTATCGCGAGTTCCGCACGAACAGGAGGCCACTTAATGTGGCCTCCGTCGTGAGCAGGACTGTAGAGCAGGAAACCTAAGCCGGTGTCCCCGCTCTCCCGGGGCCGAACGCCCTAGTTGTTCAGCATGCGGTCGAAGCTTCCCGAGTCGCCATCCCGATAGTCTGCGGTCATCAGAATCTCCTGCGGAATGCGCCCGCCCTCGCGCAGCACATTGCGGAACTGCACGCGCGTGACCATGGGCAAATCCTTGATCGTCGCCGCCAGGTTCTGCGGCACGCCCTGGTTGGCAGCCGCGGGCTCGCACGCGCCGCCGGCCTTCACGCGGCGCTTATGCTCGGCAAGCATGGCGCGATACATTCCGGCATGCAGGCGAATCTCAACGACGTTGGCGTTGCGGGCCTGCTCGACGATGCGCGCACCCTCGCGATCGATGTCGCCCACGTAGTAGATATAGGTAAAGCGATAGCCGATCTCGGCCAGGTAATCATCCAGTGCGTGCGAGACGCTCGCCTTGCAGCCGCCGCCAAAGATTACGCCGCCCACCTTGGTACCAAAGAGCTTGGCATGTTTACGTCCGCGCAGGAGCTTGACGATCTCGTCATAGGTATCCAGGTTCTCGACCATAATGAACGGCTTGTCGGCACCCAGCGTAAAGAAGCCCGTAAAGTGCACCGGACGGTTGGGGGCGACCTTGATCGCCTGCATGCTGATGCCCTTTTCGGTCATACGCCTGATCAGGCGCTCGCCATGCTTGCCGTCAAAAGCCTTTTCGTCATTGAAGATCTGGTAGGCGCGCTGGCGGCGCGAGGCAACTGGAGTATCGGCACCGCGGTTTTGCTCGACCCAAGCCTGGATGATTGCGATTTCCTCGGCAATCTTGCGATTGGACATCTCGTTGTGCTGGGCGCGCTGTGGAGCTTTCTTGCTGTCCTTGCCCTCGACCTTAATGATCTGGGTCTGCTGTTCCTTAATTTTGGAGAGCGCCGTGGGCGTGGGGACGACCTTGAGCAGCTGCCTGCCCAGAACGCGTGCCAGGGCAAACGCCGAAACCTCGCCATGGGTAGTCGACTCAGTCTGCTGGGCAGCCGTATCTGCTGCGGCAGACTCGGGCTTCTTCTGAGACTTGCGCTTAGAATCGCCTTGGGCATTGCGCTCACGTTTCGAAGTAGACGTCTGCTTCTGCGATCGCTCGGGCTTGCCCTCCTTCGCCGGCTGACGCTTGGGCTGCTCCATCGGAGCATCCACCTTCGCATCTTCGTCGCGCGGCGCTACATTCTCGGCGGCATCCTGAGCGTTAGAGCCGCGGCCGCCACGATGACGGCGGCGGCGAGGCTTGCTCGAAGCACCCTCCCCCGTCTGTTCAACCGCGGGTTGCTGGCCCTGAGTCTCCGTATCGGACGCAGTCTGCTCATCAACAGGCTTCTGTTCACGAACTTCCGACTCGGCAGGCTTCACGGCCTTCTCGGCCAGCGCCTCCGGAACCTGATTAACCTTTTCCTGACGCTTTACGGGGTACGCGCGACCTGCAAAGCCGCGACCGGGACGGCACGAGTCTGAGGCCTTCTTGGCCGGCTTCTCGGAATCGTCCGCAACCTCGGCAGCCTCTTCGGCATCGCGCACAACATCCTGCTGCTCGGCCTTAAAATGCGCACCGCGACGACGCTTGGGCTCCTGAGGCTCAGCGGACTTTTGCTCTTTCACAGGCTCCTGCGGCTCGGCGACAGGCTCGTTCTCAACAACCTCGGTAACGGCCCCATCCTTTTGAGC
>USOG01000018.1 GCA_900556365.1 uncultured Collinsella sp. | reverse complement strand
CGTCTTGATCTCGTGGCTCGCGTCGGTAATGAAGCGCTTCTGTTTGCTATAACTCTCGACCATCGGTCGAATCACCGCGCCCGAGGCGCCCGCCACAATTGCCAGCACCGCCAGCCAGCCAATGCAGCTGATGGCCACGCTCGCACTTAAAAACGAATGGAAGCTCGAAAGCTCGCGTGAGCAGTCGACGAACACATAGGCTGTCTTGTCGCCCTGAACCGTAGCCGTATAACGGTAGTTACCAGAAAAGCCCGAGGTCAAACCCTTGGAATACAGTCCCGCAGCAATGCGTGCGGCACGCTTGGCACCCACCGCGGCAATGCGGGCCGTGTTGGCATCTGTCACCTGCCCGCCGGCAATCGACACCGTAAAGTAGCGCGTGTCGAAGGGAGACTCCGCCGTCATACCTTCAAAATGCCCGGCGCGAACGGCCGCCCGGTTACCGGTAGCGACCTTGCCGGCAACCGCATCCTGACCGGGATCGGTCTTAGGCTCGTCCTCCCAATCAATGCCATCCTTGCCCGCCAAGATATAGTCCAGGCGAGCATCGGCCATCTTGCAGACATGCGAGTAGTTGACAACGTTGATGCCGGCGATAATGAGCGTGAGCACCACGGTCACAGCACCCATGGCAACGAGGATGAACTTGCGACGCAGGCGGCGGCCCATTGCGCTAGCGGCATCGGCGCGCCACGGATTGCCCGAGCCCGCGCCCATGCCGAGCTTTGCCGCCATGCGCTTCCACCACGCGCTCGCGCTCACGCCTATTCGCCCTCCTCGACAACCTCAAGCGAGTAGCCTTGGTTGCGCGATGCGCGAATGGCCACGTCGGCACCAAGCGCTGTCAGCTTTTTGCGCAGGTATGAGATGTAGACCCACACCACATTGGCCCCCTCGGGCGCATCTTCGCCCCAAACCTCGAGCAACAAACGCTCGGTAGGCATACGCGTGCCGGCGTTGCGCATAAAGAGCTCCATAAGCTGAAACTCGCGATTGGCTAGGTGTTCCTCGCCCAAGGGACCCACAAGCGTGCAAGCCGCCGTATCGAGGCGCACGTTGCCCACGCTGAGCGTCGTAGCGTCAATCGCCGTGGCAGCGCGCGTCATGGCACGAATGCGAGCGAGCAGTTCCTTGGCGGCGAACGGCTTGGTCAGATAGTCATTGGCGCCGGCGTCCAGGCCCTCAACCTTATCGGACACCTCGCTTTTGGCCGTAAGCATGATGATGGGCAGGCGTTTACCGGCCTCACGCGTGCGCCTGAGCACCTCAATGCCATCCATGCCGGGCATCATGATGTCCAGGATTGCGGCGTCATAGTCGTTGGCGAGCAGATACTCGAACGCCGTCAGACCATCGAGCGCGGTATCGACCTCGTAGTCGCTATGTTGAAGAATCGCGGTAAGAGCGCGGGAGAGGCCGGGTTCGTCCTCGGCAAGCATAAGCTTCATAGTTGCTCCTTTGGCGCATGGAAATACAGGTTTCGATACTGCCGATAATAGCGCACCGAAAGCTGCCTTAGCGCAGCCTTAGCGGCTCAACCTGCGCGTTTTCAAATACGCAGGATATGGCTTAGCCAAACTTAAAGCGCAGGTGCCGAGCACTTGGACGTATGCCAACCGCGAAAGGACAGCGACTCGTCCCTTCGCGGCGCCTTCGTAATGCAAAGTGCTCGAACGTTATTCCTCGTACGCACCCTCAAGCCGCAGCAGCCACTCCTTGCGGTCAAGGCCGCCGGCATATCCGTTGAGCGACCCGTCGGCGGCAACCACGCGATGGCACGGCACGATAATCGAAATGGGATTACGCGCAACCGCAGCCCCCACGGCGCGCGGGGACACAACGGGAGTCTCATTTCCCGGCACACGATGTCGAGCCGCAACACGCTGGGCGATCTCGCCATACGTAGCAACTTCGCCACGCGGGATAGAAAGCAGCTCAAACCAAACCTCGCGCTGAAACGCCGTACCGATCATATGCAACGGCGGCGTAAATCGAGGCTCCTGCCCCGCAAAATAAGCATTCAGCCAAGCCCAGGAACGCTCAAGCACCGAAGAAGCCGTGCCATTTGCCGGACTCACCGAAGACATCCCACCGGTACCAGAAACCGCATCGGCACCTTCAACGTGCTCCGCATCCTCTTTGAGCAGCGTAGAGCCAAAGTGCTCCTGCCCCTCAAACCAAAGCCCCGTCAAACCGCGGCCATCAGCGGCAAGCAGGATTTCGCCCAAAGGCGAAGCAAACGTCGTCGTGACCACCAGCGGCTCCTTTCAAAACTCCGCAAACATAATACCGCGAACTGTGCAGACAACCCCAATCGACCCCAAAGTCACCCAAGGCAGCAGGCGCGCAGCGCCGCAGCTGCCGCACGACCCCAAAGTCCCCGCAGGCAGCAGGCGCAACGCGCCGCAGCTGCCGGCCGCGCCCCGCAGTCCCCAAAGACGGCAGGCGCAAAGCGCCGAGGCCGCCGCCGGGACCAGGGCCCGCAACAACCACGCGCCCCCACATCAGCCCAGCGGCCCCAACCAACAACGGCCCCATCGCAGACCGCTCGCAGCAGCGTCACCGCAGGCGGGGGCCGGGCTTAGTTTTCAGAACACTCCGCAGACCAGTGTGGCGCCTTGTCCGCGGCTCCGAAGGAGCAGGACAAGGCGCCACACATGGTCGAGGACGTTCTGAAAACTAAGCCCGGCCCCCGCCGGACAGGTCACACTACTCGCAGAGCAGCTTAGCGATCTGGACGGCGTTGGTTGCCGCGCCCTTACGGATTTGGTCGCCGCAGCACCAGAAGGTGATACCGCGCGCGGCCTCGGGGTTCGAGATGTCGCGACGCACGCGGCCGACCCAAATCAGATCCTGATCGGACGTATCCATCGGCATGGGGAAGCGATCGTGCGCATTCTCGGCGCTCATGTCGTCAACCAGCTTGACGCCGGGAGCGGCCGCCAGCGCAGCACGGGCCTCCTCGACCGTAATATCGCGCTCAAACTCGAGCGTAATGCTCTCGGAATGCGAACGCAGCACGGGCACGCGCACGCAGGTGCAGTTCACGCGCAGCTCGGGCAGGTGCATGATCTTGCGACCCTCGTTCTGCAGCTTCATCTCCTCGGAGGTAAAGCCCTCCTCCTTGACGCCGCCGATCTGCGGAATCAGGTTGCTCGCCAGCTGGGCGGCAAAGGCGCGCGGCTCGGGAATCTCCTCGCCACGGCCCAGGGCGGCAAGCTGTGCTTCGAGCTCGGCCATACCGGGGGCACCGGCGCCCGAAGCTGCCTGATATGTGGACACGATCATACGCTTTACGCCGGCAAGCTGATGCAGCGGCCAGGTGGGAACCAGGCCGATGATGGTCGCGCAGTTGGGGTTGGCGATAAGGCCGTGATGCCACTTAATGTCATCGGCGTTGATCTCGGGCACGACCAGCGGCACCTCGGGATCCAGACGGAAGGCGTGGCTGTTGTCGACCACGACGGCGCCGCGCTTGACGGCCTCGGGCAGCAGCTCCTTGGCGATATCGTCGCCGGCAGCGCCGAGTACGATGTCGCAGCCCTCAAAGGCCTCGGGGCAAGCCTCCTCAATCACAACCTGCTCGCCGCGGAACTCGACGGTCTTGCCCGCAGAGCGTGCGCTCGCCAGCAGCTTGAGCTTACCAACCGGAAACCCCTGCTCGTTGAGGCACTCGAGCATCTGGGTGCCCACGGCTCCCGTCGCGCCCAAAATAGCAACCGTGTACTGTTTCATGCTTCCCCCTTTAAAGGTTGTGGCTATCGCCCGCACGCCAAGCAGGCCGGATATTCTTGCCCAGTTTATACAAGAACGGGGCGGATACAAAACCCGCCCCGTCGAAACGAAACCGAAACGAAACGCCCGGCAGTAGATTTTTGGGACATCCCAAAAATCTACCGAGACGGAAACTACTTGTGGAGTGCGGCCAGGGCGGGCTCGAGCGGCTCGGCGGGCTCCAGGTCGGAGACCTTCACGATGCCGTTCTCGTCGGAGAAGGCGCGGTAAATGGTCTGAATCGCCAGATCAAAGTCCTTCTCCTCCACACCGATGATGATATTGATCTCGTCGCAGCTCTGCGAAATCATACGCACGCTCACGCCAGCCTGGCCAAGCATGCCAAACAGGTGGCCCGAGATGCCGGCACGACCGCGCAGGTTACGGCCGACGGTCGCGATAAGTGCCAGACCCTCGACAACCTCGATCTCGAGCGGCTCGACCTCCTGCTGAATGTCGCCCACGAGCGAGTACAGTGAATCGTGAACGTCCCGCTCCTGCACCACGGCGCCAAAGCGGTCGACACCGGTGGGCATGTGCTCGACGGAAACGTCATAGCGCTCGAACACCGAAAGCGCACGGCGCATAAAGCCGACGCGGGGCTTGGTGCGGTCGCGGGCGACGTTGATGGCGACAAAACCGCGCTTGCCGGTCACGCCGGTAATGATGGGCTCCGCCTCGCCTTCATCAGCCGTCTCGCTAATGATGGTGCCGGGGTCCTGCGGCGCATTGGTGTTCTTGATGACCAGCGGAATGCCTGCCTCGCGCACGGGGAACACGGCTTCCTCGTGCAGGACGCTTGCGCCCATGTACGAAAGCTCGCGCAGCTCCTCGTAGGTAACGCGCGCAATGGGCTGAGCCTCGGGAACAATGCGAGGATCGGCAGAATAGAAGCCCGAAACGTCGGTCCAGTTCTCGTACAGGTCGGCGCCCAGGCACTTGGCCAGGATTGAGCCGGAAATATCGCCGCCACCACGGTCGAGCAGCTTGATCTGGCCCTCACGCGTCGCGCCGTAGAAACCGGGCATAACAAAGCCGCCCTGCTGGCCGTACTCCTGCACCAGCTCGGAGGTGCGATTCATGCTGAGCGTACCGTCGTGATGGAACGCAACGACCGTCGCGGCATCCAGGAACGGCAGGCCCAGGTACTCGGCCATCAGGCGAGCGGTGAAGTACTCACCGCGGCTCACGAGCTCCTCGGTGGAGTAACCGCCCGAGCGGGCGCGCTCGGCAAAGGCCGCGAACTCCTCGCGGATGGGATAGGTAAGCTCCAGCTCGTCAGCAATATCAAAATAGCGCTGGCCAATGTCCTCGAGCAACTCCTCGCACGACACGTGATACTTAACGTGCGCGTTAACCAGGTAGAGCAGGTCGGTCACCTTGGTGTCGCCCTTAAAGCGGCGACCGCAGGCAGAAACCACCACAAAACGGCGGGCAGGGTCGGCATCGACGATGGCCTTGATCTTCTTGAAGTGTTCGGCGTCGGCGACCGACGAGCCGCCAAACTTGGCAATCTTAATCATGGGCTGGAGGTTACCTTTCTAAAAGCCTCTGCGAACCTATTTTGCGTGCTCTGATACCATGGTTTCACCGATTGGGACCAAGGCATCCGAGGAGCAGTGTTATATGGGAACTTATCATAGTACACGAGGACGCACTTTATCGTGCTCAAGTAAGGTGGCAATCCGTACCGGCATCGCTCCCGACGGGGGTTTGTTTGTCTCGGACGAGCTCGGCACCCAGCAGGTCGATATCAGCTCGCTTGCAGCTAAATCGTACTTTGAAATCGCTCAAGATGTGTTGGGAATGTTACTGAATGATTACACGGCCGAAGAAATTTCGGCGTGCGTCGACGAGGCATACCGCGGCACGTTCGCGAGTGAAGAGGTTACGCCGCTCGTCAAACTCGACGCAGCGCCGGGTGCTGACGCCCCTCAGACCTATGTGATGGAGCTCTTTGGCGGCCCCACAAGCGCCTTCAAGGACGTCGCCCTGCAGATGCTCCCCCGTCTGATGGCCCGCACTTCCGCCAAGGACGGCGGCGCCGAGCGCATCATGATCGTCACCGCCACGTCGGGCGACACGGGCAAGGCTGCGCTCGCCGGTTTTGCCGACGCTCCGGGCACGGGCATCACCGTCTTTTATCCCGAGGGCAAGGTTAGCCGCGTCCAGAACCTGCAGATGTCCACGCAGGAGGGCGACAACGTCGCCGTCTGCGGCATCCGCGGCAACTTTGACGACGCCCAGAGCGCCGTCAAGCGCATCTTTGCCGATAAGGAGCTTGCCGAGCGCCTGGAAGCCGCCGGCACGGTGCTTTCGAGCGCCAACTCTATCAATGTCGGCCGTCTGGTACCGCAGGTCGTCTACTACTTTGCCGCCTATGCGCAGCTGCTGCGCGCCGGCGCTATCGAGGCTAGCGACGCCGTAGAGTTCTGTGTGCCCACCGGCAACTTTGGCGATATCTTGGCCGGCTACTACGCCAAGCGCATGGGCCTGCCCGTCGCCAAGCTCATCGTCGCGAGCGACAAGAACAACGTGCTTGCCGACTTCCTGACCACCGGCGTCTACGACCGTAACCGCCCGTTCTTCACGACCATCTCGCCGTCGATGGACATCCTCATCAGCTCTAACCTGGAGCGCATGCTGTACTTCCTGTCCGATGGCGACTGCGAACTCGTTGCCGGCCTTATGGAGCAGTTGGCACAGACCGGTCGCTACGAGGTACCCGCCGAGCTGCTGGCCAAGATTCAGAGCGTCTTTGGCTGCGGCTGGGCCAGCGAGGACGAGGTCCGCGCTGCCATCAAGAGTTGCTGGGACGCCAACGGCTACGTGATCGACCCGCACACCGCTTGCGGCTATCACGTCTTTGAAAAGGTCGCTCCCGCCGAGGGCGCCAAGGCCCGTGTGCTGCTTTCGACCGCCAGCCCCTACAAGTTCCCGCGCGCCTGCTGCGACGCCCTGGGGCTCGACGTTCCCGAGGACGACTTTGAGGCCATGCACGTGCTCGAGCAGGCAACCAACACGGTCGCCCCGGCACAGCTCGCCGAACTCGAGTCCAAGCCCGTCCGCTTCGAAGACGTCTGCGACGTCGATGAGATGGCCAGCTACGTAGAGCAGGCTGCAAAAAAGATGGCAACCAACTAAACCCCATATAAGGCGCTGGCGAAAGCCGGCGCACTTTCTTTTAATTTGGCTCCCCAGCGCGGTGAGGAGACGGCGTAGGTCGGTTTCACGCTTGCTCCGTCGCGAGTTCCGCACGAGCCGAAGGCCACTAAATGTGGCCTTCGTGCGAGCAGGACTGTCCGAGCAGCGGAGCAAGCGTGAAACCGACCCCCAGGAGGACCAACAACAATGATCAAGATCACCGTCCCCGCCACCAGCGCAAACCTAGGCATTGGCTACGACACCCTCGGCATGGCCGTAAGCCTCTACTCGCACTTTACCTTCGAGCGCACCGACAAGCTCACCATCACGGGTTGCCCCGAGGAATTCCAAAACGAGAATAACCTGGTCTATGTAAGCTTTGTCGATGCTCTGGCCGCCTGGGGCGAGCCGGCTTTTCCCGTTGCCATCGACATTCAGACCGACGTGCCCGTCGCCCGCGGCCTGGGTTCCAGCTCCACCTGCGTCGTCGCTGGCATCATGGCGGCCGCCGCGCTGACGGGCCACACCGTCGACCGCGCCGAGCTCGTCCGCATTGCCACCGAGGTCGAGGGCCATCCCGATAACGTCGCCCCTGCCATCCTGGGCGGTGCCGTTTGCTCCTTTACGCCGACTGATTCGCTCCCCCAGTGCCTGCGCTACGAGGTGAGCGATCGCTTGCGTTTTATTACCGTGATTCCGCCCTACGAGGTGCATACGAGCGAGGCGCGCAAGGTCGTGCCGCAGGAGATTCCACTCTCCACCGCCGTATGGCAAATGGGCCGCATCGCCGGCATGACGCGCGGCCTGGAGACCGGCGACCTTGACCTGATTGCCGCCGCTAATGACGACCGCATTCAGGAGCCCTATCGTCGCCGCCTCATCCCCGACTACAACGCCGTGCGCGACACCTGCCTTAACGGCGGCGCCAAGACCATCTGGATCAGTGGTTCGGGCTCGACCCTCATGGCTATAACCGACGACACCATCGTGGCAAAGTTCCTGCAGGTCAAGCTGCGTGAGCAGTTCCCTAAGTGTGATACGCATATTCTGACGTGCGACACCGAGGGCGCTCAAATCGAGTACCTGTAGCGCCCTGCCTCATTGCTCTCACCGGTCCCCTTGGGGCTTCCCCTGAAAACGTCCTCGATCATGAATTGCCCCGTCGTGCGCTTCGCGCGACGGGGCAATTCGATCTGCGGATTGTTTTCAGGGGAAGCCCCAAGGGGACCTGCGCAGCCTCGACAGGATAATCGCATTCGCTGATTTAATCTTGTGCTCCAACGGAGCCACAGACGAGAGGCCTTCGCGCTGCGGAATAATTTTGAGGGGAACACCCCGACCATCCCTGCGTTTACCTTGCTGAGGATGTCTACAGGGACCCACGCTTTGAAGGGGCGCCGGGCAGATAGGGGCTTTTTAGGTTACATAATAAACTGTTTATCTATGCTACTATTTAACTAGGCATCGCAGTATGGAGGTGGTCAAAGTGTTACGCACACTCAAAGCTTCGTTTTTCCTCTCGATACTTTTGATATTACCGATATGTTTCTCGTTTAGCCCTTCGACTGCTTATGCTGCAGAAAGCGATGCTGTCGCAATTTCTGGCGCAACCCAAGATTTTGATTTAACGAAAGGTCCCGAGCAGTCTCATCAAATCAAGCTTAAGGATGGGACCGTTGCAGTAATAGGAATTAAAAAAACCAATGAACCCAGCCTGATATGGGACAGTTACTACAACAACGCATCTGGAACTTGGACTATCTATTACAACAGTCCTTTTATTTATCGCGAATTCAAGATCAAGATAGCGAACTCGCTCATTACCAGCGCTTGGGGACAAAACTATACGACTATCGGCTGTACGGTAACTAACGAGTCCTTTATATGGAACTCGAAACAGGCGACATATCGACTCAACTATGAATCGATGGGGATGACGTCCGGTATCGCCGTGTTGCAAGCGACCATGGAAGGCAGCACGCTCCACACCTATGCAAACTAGACTCACATCAATTGAGGAAGTTCAATGATCCCAATTCCTGCACGCTCAGACATTATGATCGCTCTCGTTTGGATTCTCGTCGGAGTGCTTATTTGGCGTATCTGCAAATGGGTTAAAAACAAGAAATAGTTGATAAAACGTATATGCCATTTATGCGATGCTTGGGGCCGTTAAATCGGCCCCTATTTCTATAGCTTTTCAAGCAGCAGTCACCCATTTGGAAGTCGCAATGCCATTCATACGATTTCGGCCCTTTAAGCCGCTATCTATTGGTAGGGACTCTTGCTGGTAAGGAGCGCTTACTAGATACAAACCTTGGCAATATATTGGTTTAGGCGGCGCTGGTTTCTTTGTATTCGAAGACTGGCTCTAGGAGATCTTCGATGTTGCAGTGGAGGACTTTTGCTATGGCTCTTACGCTTGTTACCGAAGCTTCATTAATGTTTCTCTGGCGCTGCTCGTACATTTGGATTGAGCGGAGTGACACACCCGATTCGTATGCTAGGTCTTGTTGGGTTTTCTTAAGCTTCTTTCTTGCTAACGCAAGTTTGGTTTGCCTGGACGCTTTTTTCGCCATATCGCAGACGAGGCGAGCCACGCGTTCCTCCGAGGCTTCGTGCCAGGGATAGTACAGACTGCGCAGTGCGTCAAACGGAACGACATGCAGCAGGTCTTCGAAAGACTCTCCTAGGCGCCACTGAAGGTATGCCAATATCCAGCCTGTCCAATATTCCGGTGTCTTTTCGAATCGGTAGGTTCGATTTGGCATCGGCCTTGATTGGTAGCCCGACCTTTCGGCGATAAGCGCGAATAGCTCAACGCCCGATTTTCCCGATACGACCCATGCGTTGCCACGCTCAAACTCACGGGCTACGCCGCTCAGGCAAAAGAGTTCAGCGACCTCGGACCCTTCCGCTCCATAGTCGTTCACGGCATAGTCGAAGCAGTCGCCGAGGTTGTTCATTGCATCCTCGAGGTAGTAGACGGGGTATGTCCTACTCGGCCCACAATCCGTTAACTCTTGGATCATTTAAATCAATCCTCCCTGTCATTAAATCCCTAATGTAGACACCCTCAGAGTCGAATCCATTCACAGTTTCCAGGTACTTGCGCCGCGCGTTCTGCTCTCGCTTAAAGCGCTTGGGATAATACTCAGATCCCAACGCCTGCCTCCATTCGCGGAATCTGATTGCTGAAAACGCACGCTCACTCATAAGAGCGTATTGGATGCCCAAATCGCCCAAACGCATAATGAGTTGCAGTTGCCTAAGCGAGATCATGCCGTTAACGAACTGTCTTGCAAACGAAAAGTAGGAATCGTCGGCGCGATAACCTCGAATTACGTCATAGGGAGAAATATCAATCAGGCAGTTATCCAGCAGATAGCGAAGTCCTTCGCGCGCCAGCGGTGTCGAAACATTGAACTCCCTATTGTTAGCCAAAATCGCAAGCCAATTGAGAATTGAAAACTCCCCGGACTCCAAGTCCAAGACCGCAAGACCATCCATATCAAGCTCGTATCGATTCGCGATACCATCGGACTCAGTCCGGCATGCCCACTCCATTGCCATTTCCTCATGTGGCGTGCAATAAAACCCACACCCATAGTCATTGAATTGTCTGCATTTATCCAACGACGGATGCTCGACAACAACCTCCGACCCGTGCCAAAGCTCCATATCGACCTCCAAACAAAAATATCACCCCAGCGATAGTGTACCAATAACTATCACTGGGGTGATATAGATAGATGCAAACTATTGCCTGCCAAGAGCCCTTACTAAAGGCAGGCCTCGGCAATGCGGCGCTTGAGCTCGTCGATGCCGGTACCGGTTTGGGAGCTTGTGATGATCACGTTCTCGGCCGGGACGTTGAGCTGCTTTTTGATGGCTGCTGCCTGGCGGGCCTGCTGGGTGCGGCTGAGCTTGTCGGCCTTGGTGAGGCAGACGATAAAGTTGAACTCGTTGCCCTGCAGGTAGTCGATCATGTCATGGTCGAGCTTACTGGGATCGTGGCGAATGTCCACCAGCGACACGACCAGGTTAAAGCTGCGCTCGGAGTCGAAGAAGTCGCCGATAAGTTCTGCCCAGCGGTCACGCTCGGCCTTGGAACGGCGAGCGAAACCGTAGCCCGGCAGGTCCACAAAGTGCACGTCGTCGGCCTCGAAGAAATTGATATTGCTCGTTTTGCCCGGCGTGCTCGAAACCTTGACGAGGTTCTTGCGGCCGAAGAGCTTGTTCATGATGGAGGACTTGCCCACGTTGGAGCGGCCCACAAAGCTCACCTCGGGACAGGTGGACTCGGGGATCTGCGAAACCTTGCCATAGCTGGCGACGAACTTGGCAAGCTGGTAGTTAATGGAATCGGCCATGGACACTCCTTGGTCGTAGGTTTTTACAAAACGGGCGCGCTATTACGCGGCGGCGATACGACGAACGATGTCAAGCGTGATGCCGCTCGCGGTACGAGCGTACTCATCCAGATCGAACTCGCGCTCACAAAACGCGTCATATGCCTCGTCACAATTATCGCTGATAGCGCGCAGCACCAGGCAATCGACACCATTTTTGGTTGCGACATGGGCAATTGCCGCGCCCTCCATGCCAACACAATCGGCATGCGTCGCCTCGATAGCGTCGTTGCGCATGGCGGCGCCCGTCACAAAGCGGTTACCCGTGGCAATCGTGCCGACCAGGAATTGTTTGGCTCCCTCGTTCGAAGCGGCTGCATTTGTCGAAGCATCGACAAACCCACGTTCAGCAAGCACGTCGGCAGCAATATCGACCAGCGCAGGCGTCGAGCCAAACTCCTCGAGCCCCGGTGCAGACTCGGCGATAAGCGCGGTATCGGTATCCAGATAGCGCAGGCGTTTGCCGATGACTACGTCGTCGATATGGAGCTTGGGGTTCAAACCGCCCGCGATACCCGAAAGCACAACTGCCTGCGGAGCATACTTGCTAATGAGGTGCTGTGTTGCGGCAGCGGCATTCACCGTGCCCATGCCCGCCGTTGTGGCGACAAGCGTCAGGCCGTCGAACTCACCGCTCACAACGGTCAAGCCTGCCTCCTGTGCCTCGCAGACGTCGCTCAACTCTTCCTTAATCTGCATGATCTCTTTTTCGAGTGCACCGATAATCGCGATGGTAGCCATGCCATTCCCCAAACCTATACGAAATTCTCAACCACGGTATGGTACCAGCATTTTGTTTGACCTCGTCAAACGAACACGCTAGGCCAGTGCAGCTCGCGTATCAAACAGAGCCTTTGCAATCGCAGCCGTAACCTCGCTCGAGCGGTCGCTCCACGGCATCGATGTCATGATGCTCATGACATAGGTACGGCCATCGATGTCGATAAGGCCCGCATCGCATGTCGAATAGCAACCATCCTCGCTAATCCAGCCTGCCTTGTTGCGCACCAAGGCTTGGTCGTCCGCAATGCCGTCACGGATAAATGAGCGCGATGTTGATGACAGCAGTTCAGATAACCACTGGGAGGTCTCACTGCCCCTGCTCAAATACTCACTCATCTCGCGCCACAACTTGGCCGAGGTGCGCGGGCAATAAGTGGGAAAATCACTCATCGGATCGAGTGCGGTATCGTAATCGATGCCAAGACCGACAATCCAATCCTCGTAACCGACACGGTCAAACGCCGCGCGTAACGCAATAAACGAATCGTTGTCCGAATTAACGACCGAGGCCTCGATGAGTTCGCGAACCGTCAGCCAGCCCATACTGTAGCCGCCATAGGTGCCCAGAGTATCATCGAGCGATACTTGCCCTGTCTCGACCAGGGATTCACAGACGTAGAGCACATAGAGCGCCTTATAACTACTCGCACCGTAAACCTCGACATCGGCGTTATACGTCACGCCCTTGCCACTTGACAGGTCGTAGAACACCACGCCCACATCGCCCAATTCCTTGGCCTGATCAAGGGCGTCTTGGAGCGCGGCGAGGCCCTCATCCTCCAGTGCGGGGATCTGGTCATCAACCAATGAGAAGGTCTGCACGGTATCGCCTGAGGGAATATCGTTAAAGTCCGCCTTCGAAAGCCTCGTCTTAAGGCTCGCTGTCGACAGGGTTTGACTTGCGGTGGCTTTAGATTCAGAGACCTTTTTGTTTTGCGTCTGTACCGTTGACGCATCTGAGTGTGCCATTCGCTCCGACGCGTAGGTTTTGGCGGTAATTCCGAGGATAATAACCGCCAACGTTAGCATCCCAACGGCGGCAATCTTCGTCACGCGGATGCGAACGTCAGCGAGGCCACGCGAAGACGTGCCCTTCGTCTCATATCTGCTGCTATGCTGCGGCACATACTCGTCCCGCGATGCGTTGTTTCGCACGTGGTCTCCTGACTGCTACCGTTTATATACGAGCAGCATAATACCGAGCAGGCATTTCTTTCCAAAGATATTCAGCGGCGTTTAAGGCGTCTTTAAAGAAACCACAGGTGTTTCTATGCAAATACACCGATTCTGTTGCGCATCTCCACCCAAAACGCAGTTGCGGCGGAATAGTTCCTATTTGGGCGGCATAAGCCGATACACAAGAACTATTCCACCGCAATTTGACGGGGCTCTTTAGCAATCGACTAGGTGCCCGGGGCACTCATTTAAGTCTGTCCCCAATGAGTGCCCTTGGGGAGCAGAATGGCTCGCTAACCGATAGCGTTTTTGAGTTCCGCGCGGCGCTTTTTCATGCCCGTCATGACGGCGTTGCGCAGCTCGGGCATGCGCGCGGTATCCATCTGTGGAACGCCCTCGAGCTTATAGGGAATGCCCAATTGCTCGTACTTGACGACACCCATCGTGTGATACGGCAGCATTTCCAGGCCCACCACGTTGTGCCACGGGGCGATGAGGCGGCCGAGCGCCTCGCACTCCTCAACCGTATCGGTAATGCCCGGCACCACCACGTGGCGGATAACGACCTTAATCTTGCGGCGCGCAAGCTCATCACCAAACGCCAGAATGCGTGCGGGATCGCAACCGGTCAGCTTTTTATGCTCGACGGGATCGGCGTGTTTAATGTCGAGCAGCACCATATCGGTCTCGTTGAGTACGGCATCGAACTTCTCGGGATGCGCGGGGTCGAACGCATAGCCGCAGCTATCCAAGCAGGTGTGCACGCGACCATCGGGGTTGTTGTGCATGGCGCGGAACAGGTCGGCCAAAAACTCAGGCTGCAGGAGCGGCTCGCCGCCGGATACCGTAATACCACCGCTGCGGTAAAACTCATGGTTGCTCTGGAACTCGTCCATCAGGTGCTCGACGGTCACCATGGTGCCGCCGTTAACCGACCAGGTGTCGGGGTTGTGGCAATACGCACAGCGCATGGGACAGCCCTGAACAAACACCACAAAGCGGATGCCGGGTCCATCGACCGTTCCCATCGTCTCAATCGAATGCACGCGGCCCAGGGCAAACGCAGAGTCCTCGGGACGAGCGTCCACACCCTCGAGCGTCATCTCAGCCATTCCCGCTACCTTGCCTCTCATTGGTTTTAGCTACATAAATGCCAGAATCATTCTAGCCCATACGCATGATGGCGAAACGGTTTAGCGGTCAATTGGGTTGTCCTATTTGGCCCCACGCAAGAGCGGCGGGAAGGTTGTCGCAACCCGCCCGCCGCCGAGGCAATAGAAATCGATAGACGCCAGGCCTTACGCTTTAAGCGTGAGCACCGCACCGAAGGCGGTCGGGCCGCAATGGCTCGAGATGACGCCACCGACCTGAGTCCAGGTAACGTCCTTAAAGCCCAGGTCGTGCGCATAGACCTCCATGTCGTCGCGCAGCTCCTGGGAAAGGCCCACCGAATACGCCAGGCCAATGTGCGAGTAGTCGATCTCGCCCTTCGCAACCATGTGGTCAATAAAGGCACGGGCGCATTTGAGCATAGAGCCGCGGAACTTCTTGGTCGCCACAAACTTACCGCCCGTTACCTCAATGCAGGGCTTAATCTTGAGCAGGTGGGCGCCCAGGAATGCCACGTTGGACAGACGACCGCCTGCTTTAAGGAAGGCTAGGTCGGTAGGAACA
>USOG01000017.1 GCA_900556365.1 uncultured Collinsella sp. | reverse complement strand
CCTTCTTCAAGCGACCGATCAGGGTGATACTTCGTGGCAGAGCGTCCGACATACAAGCTCAGGTTTCTCGATCCCAAGAAGCGCTTTCCGGCGATGCCCGAGCAGCCTGCGGGGCGCTCATATGGCGTGGTCTGGAAACTCTTTGGCGAGGACCAGCATGAATCTTGTTATGTCGTCGAATTCGTTGGCAAAAGCCATGTGTCGCTTTTGGGCTACGTAAGCGTTTCGGGTGAGGTGTACAAGGTGGACCGCCCCGTTAGCGAGGCTCCGCTGCCCAACGATCCCGACATGGAGCTGGTCCTTGACGAGTCGGATTCCAGTATTGGTGAGATTATGGTAAGGGAAGCCAACGGTGCAATGCGTACGTGTGCGCAAACTGCCGGCTCTCCCGAAGGCCCCATGCGCGAGCAGTCCGACCACGAGACATGGAATTCGACCCGCGCCCTTCCTTACGGCGAGTTCATGGCCTCGATGTTCTTGCGCTACGTGATATTTGCCAACTCCGAAAGCGCTATTGCGAACACGGCGGGCGTCGACGGTCTCGATGCGGACATGCAAAACGTTGTCGACAAAATAAAGCTCGTAAAGTTGCCCGAGCCGGTCGAGGTGTTTTTGGGCTTTAACACGGCACCGCTACCTGACGCTATCGAGACGCTGCTCTACCGTGTCGACCATGCCGAGAATCCGAGCGGTATCGAGCGTTATGCGGCCGCCCTTATGAGCGAGGTCGACTTGCCCCGACTGCGCACCATCGCCGCCAAGTCCGAGATGAGCCTGGCTCGCATCGATCGCTCAAAGCTTTTCTATCTCAATTTTGATCGTAGCCTGCTGGACCAGGACGAGATTGACATGCTGCTTGCCATCGAGTGCCGTCTCAACCGCCTCTCTGGCATCCTCGAGCGCATCGGGGCCGGATTGGCCCCTGCGGCATCCTCGCCGAGCCTTGAGGGCTGCGCGCTCTTTGATGCGTGGCATATCGCCAAGACGACCAACGATGTTCCCCGACTGCTCGATACGGCCTCGAGCGATAACCCGTGGGGCAAACCGGGTACGGTGGCTTGCCAGCCGGGCGGTGAGTGGGATGTGCGTACCCGCTTCGCGCGTATTGTCGAGGCGCTTAACGTGGTCACACGGCTCGACTATACCTATCGGGCAAACGTTGCCGAGGGGATTATGCTCGTTCGGTTTGGGCGGTCTGTCGTTGATGCCATGCCGCAACGTGAATACGACGCTCAGGATGACGCCTGGTGCGAGCTGGACGAGGACATGCGCGCGATCTGGGCCGCGGAGCACGATGCGCGCGTGGCACTTACGCTTGCGGCAGCGTGTTTTGCCGCGGGCACCTGCATCACGCGCTGCTATGTGCAGATTGCTGCTCCCGACAGTGAGCAGGGCGAGCGCGTTGTCGCAACGTATTTCTTTGGGCGCGCGGCCTATCTGGCCGATTGCGTGCCTGTCGCCAAGGATCTTGAGAGCATGGACATGGACGATATGCCGTGCAAGCGTGTGCTTGAGGCGTATGAGTCAACCGCTCCGGAGACGATTGAGCCTGCGGAGGTTCATGCTCGTCCGCGTGATGACCATCGCACACTGCCGCCGGCGCTGCGCGATCTGCTGCTTGCCGATACGGCTGACGAGTTGGAGGTCATGGAAGAGGACGACGACCCATACGTGGCCCGCGTTGTTGAATTGCGCGAGCAGGCAAAAGTCGACCGTACAGGTGCCTTTGAAGGCTTTTCCCGTCTTGTCGAGGAGTTGGAGGCTAAGTGCGCCGTCGCCGAGCTTTTGGCGACAGGTCCGGTTCAAACGCAGTTTTGCGATAACCAGCTGGTACGCATGGTGCTACCGGTGTTGGAAGAAGACCGCTCTGTGCGAATCCTTCGTGCGCCCGATGCGCTGTACTTTGCCCAGCACGAGATCTGCAGCTTTTACGCCGAGCAAGAGGACTTTGAACGAGCACTGCCCGAGGTGCGCCATCTTTACGATCTGGCACGCTCGTCCATGCAATCGCACTTTGCGCTCATCAACGTGCTTGCGCGTCTGGAGCGCTTTGACGAGATTATCGAGGTGGCGCGCCACGGCCTACGTATTGCCAGCGATCGTTCTGCAATCGGCTACCTGTTCTATCGCTTGGCGTTTGCCTATTGGAATTGCGATCAGCTCGACCTGGCGCTGGCTTGTTACCGTCTGGTGCCGCGCGGCGAGGAGTCGGGCAGTAGCGCGCTGGAAGAAATGCAGGGCCTTATGAATGAGATGGGCGTCAGCGAGCCTCCGACGTTCGAGGAGGCGGTCGAGACCATCCGCAAGGCTGGACTCGAGCTGCCGCCAGTGTCCGCCGTGACGAATCAGCTGGCAGATGCCGCTGTGCAACTGGTCGACAACGGCTTCTTTTTCCTGGCACGCGGTTGCATCTTCCAAATGTGGCGCACCATGGGCAACGACGAGCTCGGCTCCCTCAACCGCTCGCTGGGGTAGGCGAAGCCTCCAAGGAGGAAAGGATGCTAGGCAATTAGAAAATTTCCTCTTGCCCATCCTTGGCTGTTTGGTTACTATAGAACGGCTGTTACGGAGAGCTGACCGAGAGGCCGAAGGTGCTCGCCTGCTAAGCGAGTATGCCCCAAAAGGGCATCTGGGGTTCGAATCCCCAGCTCTCCGCCAGTTTAACTTTAAAGAAGGGTCCCATCGGGGGCCCTTTTTTATTATCGAGAAAGGGCGCTGGGGATTCGAACCCTCAAAAAAAGGAGGCATCCTTTCGGACACCTCCTTTCAGCGAGTGTATTGTTCTTCGATCTTACATCTCGGGCGCCTTGGCTACGGTCTCGCTCTCGGCTGTGAGCGGGCGGTTGTCGATGCGGCGGCCCAGGCGGTCGAGCTTCACAAGGAGCCACTCAATGGGATTCGGCCCTGCGCCTTCCTCGTCGGCAACCAGGTCCATAACGGCGATTTTGGTGCCGTCCTGCTTGAGTGTAACGCTGCCCACCTTGTCGCCCACATGCACCGTGCCCGAAAGATCGTCGTAGCTAACCTTTTCGGTCACCTCGCCGGCAAGAGAAAACACGGTCGCTTGCGCCGTGGGATCGGCGAGCGTGGCGTCGATTGTCTTATCCGTCCAGTCGGTTTGACTAATGCGCGCCATAAGCGGGTTGCCGTTGGCGGTCTTTTCTTGCGTGTTGGCGATTGCGACCGTCACCTTGTGACCGTAGTACCAGTTGGCAAGGGTGGCGGTATCGGTAAAGCGCTGATCGGTGGTGGTGGAGTTCAAAACGACGGTGTAGATCTCGTCGCCGTCGCGGTTGTAGGCGCTCGTAAAGCAATAGCCCGCGTCGTCGGTGGTGCCGGTCTTGCCGCCGATGTTGCCATCTTGGCCCAGCAAATAGTTATGCGTGTCCATGGAATGCGAATGGTCGGTGCCGTCGGCGCCCGTGACCTCGATCCAGGAATCCTCGCTCGCTACGACCTCGCGGATCGTGTCGTTTTTCATGGCCTCCTGCATCATCAGCGCTACGTCGTGTGCGGTTGAGTGCATATTGCCAGCCCACTCATCAAAGTCCAGACCATGCGGGTTTTCAAAAAGCGTACCGGTGCAGCCGAGCTTCTTAGCGCGCTCGTTCATGGCCTTCACAAATGTGGCCTCGGCGTCTTTGGTCTTAGGGTCGATCTTCTTGCCCACATATTCGGCGAGCACGATGGCGGCGTCGTTGCCCGAGGGAATCATCAGGCCGCGCAGTGCCTGCTCCACGGTAAGCTCGTCGCCTTCGAGTAAGCCGGCGGTCGAATTACCCACGGTGGCTGCGGTGTTGCTCACCGTGACCTTCTCGTCCATCTTGCAATTCTCGACGGTTAGGATTGCGGTCATGACCTTGGTGATCGAGGCAATCTTGACCTGCTCATCGGCATCGCGCCCATAGTAGACGGTGCCGTCTTTGCCCATGACGAGGGCGTTGGTCGCATCGATATCGGGCAGGTTTTCGGCCGTGATACCGCGCGCATCGGCGGTTTTGCCGCAAACATTGTCGGTCGTGAGCACTTGGGCGCCGGCGACGGTGGGCGCGCCAGCGGCAAGGGCGATAGCGCAGACAAAGCCGGCGGCAAGCTGGGCTGAGCGCTTTGCAAAAGAGGTGAGGGACTTCACGGATTTCGCTTTCGACGGGATGGTCTCTTCTGGAACTAGAGTATATCGTTTGCCGGCGTCGGCGATCATCGCGTGCGTGCGTGGCCCACATCCGCTCCCGAACGGGCACAAGGGTGCTTAAGGCCGACTTAATCACCCACGCTTGTTGTGTGTGGCGTGCGTCGCCTCGGGCATAATGGAGCGCGAGAGGAGCACGCATGAACGAGCGCATACTGGTAGTTGATGACGAGAAGGCCATCGCCGACTTGGTTGGTATCTACCTTACAAAAGAGGGCTTTGATGTCCAGATTGCCTATAGCGGGGCCGATGCCGCCAAGGCAATCTTGGAGCAGGAGTTCGATCTGGCGCTGCTGGATGTCATGCTGCCCGATATCGATGGCTTTGAGCTGCTGCGTACGATCCGTTCCAGCCATACCTATCCTGTGATCATGCTGACGGCGCGCGATGCCCAGCAAGACAAGATCGAGGGCCTTTCGCTTGGCGCGGACGATTACGTGGTTAAGCCGTTCCGTCCGCTGGAGCTCATCGCGCGCGTGCACGCTCAGCTTCGCCGCTACACCAGCTACGGTAGCCGTGCACAGGCGGCCGAGTCGCCGACCATTCAGCTCGACGGCTTGGAGATCAACCGCGACGCTCGTTCCGTGACGGTGGACGGTGCACCGGTACGCCTCACACCCACCGAGTATTCAATCTTGCTGTATCTGGTCGAGCATCGCGGCAGCGTGGTGGCCGTGGAGGACCTGTTCCGCGCGGTGTGGAACGAGGACTTTATGCCCGGCTCCAACAATACGGTGATGGTGCACATTCGCCACTTGCGCGAAAAGATCGGCGACGACGCACAAAAGCCGCGCTTTATCAAAAACGTCTGGGGCGTCGGCTACATAATCGAATAACGCTTTTCGCTTGTGAGGATCTTGATATGACAAAAGACGATAGGCAAGCGTTCGAGGTGCCCGATCGACTCTTTGAATACGTGAGGTCGGTCGTCGACAATCGCGCGCTTGCAACGGTGCTGCTCTTTTTGCTGAGCCTGCTGCTGATTGGCATTGATAACATCGCTGGAATCTTGACGGTGCTGCTTGTCGGCTTTTTGCTGATCGATCGATTTGAGATCGTGCGCCGCTGCATGGTGATTGGCGGCGCCGCGTGGGCCATGACGTTGGCGATTGGCGCCATGGCGCTCGGCGGCATCGAAGGGCCGGTGCTGTTCGATGCCGGCTTTGTATTCAACATGCTTGGCTTTGTGCTGGCGCTTGCCGCGTGCGTGCTGTTCTTGTGCGGCCGCGCCCTGTACTACCAGGGCTACGAGCAGGGCGAGCAGCATGCCGATTGTGTGCTGGCTGTTCGTATTCAAGATCGCCTGATCGATCACCCCGACACCTGGGATAACATCGACGGCGACTTCTTGGAGGTCGAGGGCGCCCTTAACCGCGTGCGTGACCGTGAGCGCAAGGTGCAGCAAGCTCTGCGTGACGAGTCGCATCGCAAGGACGATCTGGTCACGTACTTGGCACATGACCTACGCACCCCGCTTGCCAGTGTGGTGGGCTATCTTTCGCTGCTGCAAGAGGCTCCCGAGCTGCCGGTTGAGCAACGTGCGCACTTTACGGGCGTGGCGCTCGACAAGGCGCACCGGCTCGATGCGCTCATCGAAGAGTTCTTCGATATCACGCGCTTTGACTTCCACGATATCGTGCTCACGCGCGGCTATGTTGATCTGGGGTTGCTGCTGGCTCAGGTGGCTGACGAGTTCTATCCCATCCTCAACGAGCAGCATAAGGAAGCCCAAGTTGATATTCGCGAGGACCTGACGGTGCTCGTGGATGGCGACAAGATGGCTCGCGTGTTCAACAACATCATGAAAAACGCTATTGCCTATAGCTATGAGGGCTCGACCATCACGATCGAGGCCAGACGCCGGGACGACGGTGGCGTGCGCGTGCGCTTTATCAATCAGGGCGATCCCATCCCTGAGGCAAAGCTCAAGGTGATCTTTGAGAAGTTCTATCGCCTGGATGCGGCGCGTGCGACCAATCGCGGCGGCGCTGGACTGGGGCTTGCCATCGCCAAGGAGATCGTATGCGCGCACGGCGGTACCGTTGCATGTGAATCGACGCCCGAACACACGATATTCACCATCGAGCTGCCCGCCGCATAGCCAGTGTGCCCTTACAAACACTTGACAATGCGCTCACGTGCATATGAGCCGCGATTCCTACTATCGATACTGCTGAATTGATATCGATGTGGAGGTATGCGGTATGACGGCTGCTGCGGCTGTGGAGCCCACGGAGCTTGAAGAACTCATGAAAGCGCAGGCCGAGGCCGCGCGCGAGCGCGAGGTTGGGGATGCGACTCGCCCCACGGCAGAGGATCTTGCCGCCTCGCCGACGCGCATCGATGTCGAGGGTCTCGACCTGTTCTATGGCGACCATCATGCGCTCAAGGACGTGAATATCAAGATCCGCGACAAGCAGATCACCTCGTTCATCGGGCCTTCGGGCTGCGGAAAGTCAACGTTGCTGCGCTGCTTTAACCGCATGAACGACGGCATCAAGGATTGCCGCATCGAGGGCAAGATTGCGCTCGATGGTCAAGATATCCTGGGCGACTGCGACATCTGCCGTTTGCGCCAGCGCGTGGGCATGGTGTTCCAGCGCCCCAACCCGTTTCCCATGAGCATCTATGACAACGTCGCCTACGGTCCGCGCGGTATGGGTGTGCGCGATCGCGCCGTGCTCGATGAGCTGGTCGAGGACTCCCTTCGTCGCGCTGCGCTATGGGATGAGGTCAAGGACAAGCTCAAGGAGTCGGGCCTGGGTCTTTCGGGCGGCCAGCAGCAGCGTCTGTGCATCGCCCGTGCGCTTGCCGTGCAGCCCGACATTCTGCTGATGGACGAACCGACCTCGGCGCTCGACCCCGTATCGACGCTCGTGGTGGAGCAGCTGGCCTGCGAGCTCAGGGAGACCTGCACGCTGGTGGTCGTTACGCACAACATGCAGCAGGCTGCGCGCATCTCCGACTCGGTCGCGTTCTTTTTGCTGGGCGAGCTGGTGGAGCATGCGCCCACTGCCCAGCTCTTCAAAAACCCGATCGATCCGCGCACGGCGGATTATTTGACGGGACGTTTTGGCTGATACCATCTAGTAAAGGTACCTTTAGGGTTAAGATGCGGTCATGCCGGCCGCAAAGGGGTTCAACATGATCTATTACGTCGAGGACGATGACAACATCAGGGATCTGACGGTCTACGCGCTGCGCAAGCAGGGAATCGAGGCCGAGGGCTTTTCGTGCGATGGCGAGTTTAAGGCCGCCGTGGCGCGACGGGTACCCGATGCTGTCCTGCTCGACATCATGCTGCCCGATACCGATGGTTTGGCGATTATGCGCCGCCTGCGCGCCGACCGCCTGACGGCGACGGTGCCCATCATGATGCTTACCGCCAAGGACACCGAGCTCGACAAGGTGATGGCGCTCGATGGTGGTGCCGACGATTACCTGACTAAACCCTTCTCGCTCATGGAGCTTGCGAGCCGCTGCCGCGCACTGCTGCGTCGCGGCGGAATGGTCAAGCAGGCGAGCGATGTGCTCAGCGTGGGCGACATCGTGCTTTCGCCCAGCCATCGCGAGGTGACCGTTGCCGGCGAGCCGCTTAAGCTCACCCTGCGCGAGTTCGACCTGCTCGAGTACCTCATGCGCAAGCCCGGCGTGGTCTTTACCCGCGAGTCGTTGCTGCAGAGCGTGTGGGGCTGGGACTTCGACGGCGGTTCGCGCACTGTTGACGTGCACGTGCAGACGCTTCGCCAAAAACTGGGCGAGCATGCCAGCGCCATCGAGACCGTGCGCGGCGTGGGCTACCGCTTGGCCGAGCCTTCTGCCGGTGATGGTGCCGAAGGTGACGTCACCGCGGCCACCGCATCGGAGGAGTAACCCGTGGTCTTCGCCCCCCAGGGAAAACATACGCTGTCGCACCGCGTTTTTGTGACGATCTTTGTCTGCGCCATGGCGGTTATCGTGGCGTTTACGGTGCTGGGTGCGTTCTTTGTGCAAAACACCTTGGCGGATGCCACGAGTGCCAATCTGGCACAGGAAACCGAGCTCATTGCTGCCGCCCTCGACGAGCAGCAGGAGCTCATCCCGTTCTTGCGTAGCCTCGATCGCGAGGACTTGCGCATCACGCTGATTAACAAGGATGGATCGGTTGCCTACGACAACGAGGCGTCGCCTTCCGCACTGCCCAACCACGGCGATCGCCCCGAGGTCATCGAGGCCTTTGAGAATGGTTCGGGTTCCGCGGAGCGCGCAAGCTCTACGCTCGACGAGATTATGCTGTATCGCGCCGTCGCCCTTGATAACGGCCAGGTTGTCCGCTTGGCGCAGGCCCAGCCTGGCGTTGCGGCGATTTTGCTGTCGATGGTGGCGCCGATGCTGCTTATCGCAGCAGCGGGTGCGGTACTCTCGTTTTTTATGGCGCGCCGCGAGTCCCGTGCCATCATCGCGCCGTTGCAAGAGGTGGATTTGGACCACCCACGCCGTAGCTATGAGCACGCCTATGCCGAGATGGTCCCCATGCTTGAGCGTATCGAGTCGCAGCGCCAGGAACTCAAGCGCCAAATGGCGGTGCTGGCGGACAACGACCGTATGCGCCGCGAGTTCACGGCGAATATCACCCATGAGCTCAAGACGCCGCTTACGGCGATTTCGGGCTATGCCGAGCTCATCGCAAACGGCATGGTCGAGGGCGAGGACGACCTGCGCAACTTTGGCGGTCGCATCTATCGTGAGGCAGGCCGCTTGGCAGCGCTTGTCAACGACATCCTTACGCTGTCTAACTTGGACGAGGCCGAGCGTGCAACTGAGGGCGAGGCGGTGCCCATTGGGTCCACGGAGCCTATTGAGCTCTCGCGTGCCATCTACGCGGTTGAGCAGCGTCTTGAACAGGTCGCCCGTCAGGCGAATGTGACGATAAGTCATGAGACCAAGCCTGTGGTCATCGAGGGCGTGTCGCGCTTGATTGACGAGCTCATCTATAATCTGGCAAGCAACGCCATCCGCTACAATCGACCCGGCGGTACGGTTACGCTGCAGTGCGGCACCAACGACGAAGGCCATCCGTTCCTTGCGGTCGCCGACACGGGAATCGGTATCGCGCCTGAAGAACAGGGCAAGGTATTTGAGCGGTTCTATCGCGTGGACAAGAGTAGGTCCAAGGCGCGCGGCGGAACCGGTCTGGGGCTTGCCATTGTCAAGCATGCGGCCCTGTATCATCACGCCACGCTCGATCTGTCGAGCGAGTTGGGCGTGGGAACCACCATTACGGTGACGTTTCCCATACAGCAGGACGAGCCATTCGCATAGCGATACAACATAGGTATTGATGTAGACGCCGCATTTGACTTTCGGGTGCGGCGTTGTTGTGCAATTTTACGATTGCTTCCGACATTTTTACAGGAGAGCCTGTTTCTTATGTATAGAGTTTGGTCTCGGTAAAAAGATGCGATAACATACGGACAGTTTTGTCAATCCGAACTGGGGAAATGAAAGGCAAGCTGCATGACCCTTCTCGAACTGTTCCAGCTGCTGAAGAAGCACCTCAAGCTGGTCATCACCCTTCCGGTGGTCTGCGCGATCGCCATGGGCATCGTGTCCTTCGCCGCGATGGACAACACCTATACCGCGACGACGAGCATGTACATTCTCGCCAAGACCGACGATAGCGGCCAGATGAGCTACAACGATCTCTCGGCGAGCCAGATGCTTTCCAACGATATCGCCACGCTGCTGGATAGCGATAGCGTTAAGAGCGGCGCCGCCAAGGAACTGGGCCTCACCGATCTGGATGACTACAAGGTGTCTGTTTCCTCCGAGACCACCACGCGTGTCATTACGCTTTCGGTTACCGGCACCGATGCCAAGGAGACGGCTGAGGTCGCAAAGGCCATAGCTAGCTCGGTGAGTACGGTCGCTCAGAACGTCGGCGCTGCCCAGAGCATCAACGTTATCGACGAGGCTAAGACCCCCGAAGCCCCCAGTGGCCCCAAGCGCACGCTGTATATTGCCGTCGCGTTCCTCGCCGGTATCTTTATCGCAGTTGCCTATGTCGTTATGGCAGACATGCTCAATACCCGCATCCGCGGTGCCGAAGAGGCGGAAGAGCTCCTGGGCATTCCCGTTGTTGGCCGAATTCCGGCTATGAAAGGTGGTAAATAGGCATGGCTAAGGCAAAGAACACCGATAAGCTCGTTGTACAGAATGCCGCCAAGACCCTTCTGGCCAACATCCGCTTTGCGAGCGTGGACGACCCCATTCGCACCATTACCGTCACGTCCTCGATTCCCAACGAGGGCAAGTCTACGGTTTCCATCAACCTTGCCCAGGCTATCGCCACGAGCGGCAAGTCCGTGCTCCTGGTCGAGGCCGATATGCGCCGCAGGTCCCTTTCCGATATGCTCGGCGTTCGTTCGCGCGGCGGACTCTATGCGGTCCTTTCCGAGCAGATCTCCATTGACCAGGCAATTGTCGAGACGGGTCAGAAGAACTTCTACTTCCTCGATGCCGAGCCGCATATTCCCAATCCTGCCGACATCATCGTCTCTCACCGCTTTGCCAAGCTGGTAAAGGCACTGTCTGCCAAGTTCCAGTACGTCATCTTCGATGCTCCTCCGGTAGGCACCTTCATCGATGCTGCCGAGATTGCCAGCCTGACCGACGGCACGCTGTTCGTGGTGCGCGAGGACTTCACCAAGCGCGAGGAGGCACTCAACGCTATCGGCCAGCTTAAGAAGTCCGAAAAGGTCAAGCTCATCGGTACCGTTATGAACTACTGCGAGACCGAGACCAGCGAGTACTACTACTCCTACTACACTAAGGACGGTAAGAAGGTGAAGAAGGGCTCCGACGATCAGGGGACTTCCAAAAAGGGCATCTTCACCAACCGAGCAAACGTTTAGTTGATTAAGGCTGACCTATGCGTGACATTCATTGCCATATCTTGCCGGGTGTAGACGACGGCGCCGCCGATCTCGATGAGAGCTTGGCGATGCTCGAGGCTGCCAAGCGGGCTGGTGTGACCAGAATTGTTTGCACTCCTCACTGCCGTGATCCCTATTTTGATTACGACAAGATGTGGGATGCCTTTGAGCTGCTGCGTGATAACGCTGACGGTTTTCCGCTCCAGATGGGCTTCGAGGTCAACCATCGAAAGCTCGTTGAGCTTGGTATCGATGCCGCGGAGCACTTGCATTTCGATGGAACCAACGAGTTTCTGCTCGAGCTCTCGACGCATGCCGATGGATATGCGTTTAGAGAGTACGAGAACACGATTTACGATTTGCAGTGCCGTGGCTACCAGGTGATTATCGCTCATCCTGAGCGCTATCGTGCGGTTCAAAAGGATGTAAGCGTGGCGGAGCGCCTGGTCGATATGGGCTGCAAACTGCAGGCTTCGGCGGACTTTATTGCTGGCGGTCGCTTTGGTCGCGAGAAAAAGCCGGCACAGCGCCTGTTCGATCAGAACCTGTACAGCTTCATCGCGAGCGATGCCCATAACGTGGGTCATTACGACTGCCTGGCGAAGGCTCGCGCGAAGTTTAGCGTACGCGGAGCTCATTTTCGCTAAAATCTGTCCCTAACGTTCGCATTGAATGAAGGGGCAGCCATGGATATTCAACTTAAGACGGGATGCTTTGATGACGCGGCGTTGGTGCGCCGCGTCGTTTTTATGGACGAGCAGGGCTACGAGAATGAGTTCGACGCTATCGACGAGGATCCGAACTGCATTCATGTGACGCTCTATGTAGACGACGAGCTTGTCGGTTGCTCGCGCGTGTTTCCCGAAGAGCTTGAGCGCGTGGCTGACGCAGAAGCCCCGGTGTTGCCGGCATGCGACATGGACGAAGACGTTGCGGCGGGGGAGACCTACATTATGGGGCGCGTCGCCGTGCTGCCGGCTATGCGTCGTCGCGGACTGGCGAGTGCGATCGTGGAGACCAGTGCTTCGTGTGCACGCGATGCCGGCGCTAAGCTTATTAAGCTGCATGCGCAGGAATACGTGCTGCCGCTCTATGCAAAGGCGGGCTACACGCAAATTGCCCCGGTAGATTACGAAGACGAGGGCCAACCCCATGTCTGGATGGCCAAGCGCGTAGATGGCAGATAGGGACGTTCCTTTTCTGCCGGCAGTTGGGGACACTCCTTGGCAATTGACGCATTGGAGCGCTCGGACATACAGTTTTTCGATTCCGTATGTATATATGCGCGTTAATGGGTTATAAAATCTAAGTCTGAACATAGCAGGTCTGCGATGCGGCTCGGGCGACCGGGCCGTTTTTGCGGACAGGGGTAGCGCGAAAGGACTGCACATGCGTCAATTTAAGACCGAGAGCAAAAAACTGCTCGACCTCATGATCAACTCCATCTACACCAATAAAGAAATCTTCCTGCGCGAGCTTATCTCTAACGCGAGCGACGCCGTCGACAAGCTCAACTTTAAGAGCCTGCAGGACCCGAGCGTCAAGATCGACCAGGGCGACCTGGCCATTCGCGTCTCCTTTGATAAAGACGCCCGCACCATTACCATCTCGGATAACGGCATTGGCATGACCGCCGAGGAGCTCGAGCGCAATCTGGGCACCATCGCCCATTCCGGCTCCGAGGAGTTTAAGACCGAGAACGCCGAGCAGCAGGGTTCGGATGTCGACATCATCGGCCAGTTTGGCGTGGGCTTCTACTCGGCTTTTATGGTCGCCAGCCATGTGAAGGTCGTCAGCCGCGCCTATGGCGAGGATGTCGCCCATGTGTGGGAATCCGACGGTCTTGAGGGCTACACCATCGAGGACGGCGAGCGCGCCGAGCACGGTACCGATGTCATCCTGACGCTGCGCGAGAACGAGAAGCTCGATGCCGACGGCGAGGCCGAGACCTACGATCGCTTCCTGACCGAGTGGGGTCTCAAGAGCCTGATTCAGCAGTACAGCAACTATGTGCGCTACCCGATTCAGATGATGGTGTCCAAGAGCCGCCAGAAACCCAAGCCCGAGGACGCCGGCGACGATTACAAGCCCGAGTACGAGGACTACCAGGAGCTCGAGACCGTCAATTCCATGACACCGATCTGGAAGAAGCGCAGCTCCGATGTCGAGCAGAAGGACTACGACGAGTTCTACAAGTCCACGTTCCACGACTTTGACGATCCTGCGCGCACCATCAGCTTCCACGCCGAGGGCACGCTCGAGTATGACGCCCTGCTGTTTGTGCCGGGACGCGCGCCGTTCGATCTGTACAGCAAGGACTACGAGAAGGGCCTGTCGCTTTACAGCTCCAACGTCCTGATCATGGAGAAGTGCGACGACCTGCTGCCCGACTACTACAACTTTGTCCGCGGCGTCGTGGATTCCGCCGACGTGTCGCTCAACATCTCGCGCGAGACCCTGCAGCAGAACCGTCAGCTCAAGGCCATCGCCAAGCGCGTGGAAAAGAAGATTACCGCCGACCTTGAGGATATGCGTGACAACGACCGTGAGGCCTACGAGAAGTTCTTCGAAAACTTTGGCCGCGGCCTTAAGTACGGCATCTATTCGAGCTATGGCATGAAGGCCGATGAGCTCGCGGACCTGCTGCTGTTCTGGTCTGCCAAGGAGCAGAAGATGATTACCCTGGCCGAGTATGCCAAGGGCATGCCCGAGGATCAGAAGGCCATCTACTACGCCGCCGGCGACTCGCGTGAGCGTTTGGCCAAGATGCCCGTGGTAAAGGGCGTGCTCGACCGCGGCTATGACGTGCTGCTGCTGACGCAGGATGTGGATGAGTTCACGTTCCAGGCCATGCGTGAGTACGTTGCCGCCGATATGCCCAAGATCTACGAGGACGATGCTGCCCGCGAGGCTGCCGAGAAGGCCGTTGCCGATGGTGCCGAGCCCGAGGTCGAGGATCGTCACCTGGAGCTTAAGAACGTCGCGACCGGCGATCTTGACTTGGCGACCGATGACGAGAAGAAGGAGGCCGAGGACGCCACCAAGGAGAACGAGGACCTCTTTAACGCCATGAAGGAGGCGCTCGGCGACAAGGTCGAGAAGGTTGCCGTCTCCGCGCGCCTGACCGATGCCCCCGCCTGCATCACCACCGAAGGCCCGCTTTCGCTCGAGATGGAGAAGGTACTTCAGAAGGGTCCCGAGGGCGCGCCCGACGGTATGCCCAAGAGCCAGCGCGTGCTCGAGCTCAACGCTAAGCACCCGGTCTTCGCCAAGCTCGTCGCTGCCCAGAAGGCGGGCGACGCCGACAAGATCAAGCAGTACTCCGGTCTGCTCTATGACCAGGCTCTGCTCGTCGAGGGCATCCTCCCCGAGGACCCCGTAGCCTTCGCGGCAGCTGTTTGCAACTTGATGTAGTTCGGGGATACGGCACCGTAACTAGATTAGAACGAGAGTGGATAATCTCCCACTTTTGGCTCGAATGCGGGCTTGAAGTGGGAGATTTTCCACTCTCGTTTTCCTCCGTCCCCAAGGGATCAATTATTTGTCGGGGTTGTGGTTTTGTAACCTGCTTTAATTAAAGATACTGTACATCTGTACGCTAACTCATCTTCGTAGTATATTGCTACCCGCAAAACTCAATACCATTGTGCTCTGAGACGCTAAAGCGCCTACTACAATGGTTGTCGATAGTACGATTCGATTCAACGACAGGATGGATGGTCCAAGCGTGAGTCTCGGCAGCAAACTATCCAACGCAAAGGTATCCTTTGCGATCTTTAAGCGTGACATCAAGCGATTGCTCGTGAATCCCGTCGCCTTGGTGGTTACCCTGGGCGTGTGCGTTATTCCCTCGCTGTATGCCTGGTACAACATCGTGGCAAACTGGGATCCGTACGGAAACACTCAGGGTATCAAGATTGCCATCGCCAACAACGACCAGGGAACCCAAAACGACCTGGTGGGCGAGCTCAATGCGGGCGACCAGGTTGTCGATCAGCTCAAGGAAAACGATCAGCTGGGCTGGACCTTCGTCGACTCGGCGGCCGATGCCAAAGAGGGCGTCGAGAGCGGGGAGTACTACGCTGCCATCGTGATCCCCAAGAACTTCTCGGATAACCTGGTTTCGATGCTCGACGGTAACTACCATCAGCCCAAGCTTACGTACTACGTCAATGAGAAGAAGAGCGCTATTGCGCCCAAGGTTACCGACACCGGCGCAAGCACCATCGAGGAGCAGATCAACTCGGAATTTGTCTCCACGGTGGGCGAGACCGTTGCAAGCATTGCCAAGGATGCCGGAGTCGATTTAAAGGACAAGGCAACCCAGACTCAGGATTCGTTGGCAAGTTCTGTCTCCGAGGCATCCGATACCTTGGGCGAGGTGCGCGATTCGATTGGCGACATGAATGCCGCCATCGATAAGACGAGTGGCGCTATCGCCTCGGCTGATGCGGCACTTGCCGGCATGCAGGGTCAGGCGCCGTCA
>USOG01000016.1 GCA_900556365.1 uncultured Collinsella sp. | reverse complement strand
CGAGTGGGCGCATAAGCGTCCGCGCGACTATCAGGCTTTGATTAACCCAGGCGCCGTGGATACGATTCGAGAGCTGCCGCGCCGTGGCGTTCGCGTGGCGCTTGCCAGCTCGTCTCCCATGGATAGCATCGAGGAAGTGCTCAATGCGTGCGGGCTGTCGGATGCCTTTGAGTATGTGGTGAGCGGCGAGCAGTTTAAGGAGAGCAAGCCCGAGCCCGACATCTACCTGCATGCGCTGGACCTGCTGGGCCTGCCCGCGAATCGCTGCTGCTGCGTTGAGGATTCGGTGCCTGGCATCACTGCCGGCAAGCGAGCCGGCCTGACAGTTATTGCCAAGCGCGAGGAGCGCTTTGGCTTTAGCCAGGATGCCGCGGACAAGATTATCGACCAGCTGCCGGAGCTGCTCACGCTTTCTTAGGAGCGCGGTAGTTGCGCGTTTTTCGGGTCAGATGAGTAAATACCCGACATTTTGGTGCGGCAGCAAGCATACTTTATGCTAATGCGGGCTTAAGGGCTTGTTGAATGCCCTTAAGCCCGCTTTTGACTTAATTGGGCTGGGAGAGGGTATATGCCACCGACTGAAGGACTAACTGACGGTAAAGCAGCGATACCGCTGTACCAACAGGTTATCGATATCATTAAAAACGAAATCAATTCCGGTGCCTACAAGGCGGGCGCGCGGATACCCAACGAATTCGAATTGGCTGAGAACTATAAAGTTGGCCGCGTTACCGTGCGACGCGCTATTGAGGAGCTCGTCCAGCAGGGCTATCTAACGAAGCGGCAGGGGAAAGGCACGTTTGTCAATGCCCCCAAGCTTAAGCGCAAGATTCGCCAGAAGGATGACGTCCAGAGTTTTTCGGACGCATGCCGCGTTAACGGAATGGAGCCGGGGGCGTGCGTCATTTCGAGAAAGATACTGCCGGCAGATTCTACCGAAGCGCAGTTCTTTGGTGTTCCCGTTGGAACTGATTTGATTTGCGTTGAGCGTGTACGTACTGCCGATGGAGTCCCCGTCATGCTCGAGAACAACATATACGTTTACGAGGACAACGCCTATCTATCAACGGCACCTCTATCTAACCAATCCATTTTTGAGTTCGTGCGCAACCGAACGGGCCGCACGCCCGCGTTTACCGACCCGTGCACGCTCGAGATCGCGTGCGCGTCGCCCGAGGTCGCTCGGCTGTTGGCAGTTCCCGTTGGCGAACCCTTGTTTTATATGGAAGCCTTCTTTTTCGATGAGCAGCGGCGGCCGTTTATCATCGGTCGTCAGCGGATCGTTGGGTCTCGCTACGTTTTTGACATCTAGGACATTGCGAATGGAAACGCCCGGTGGATCATCTCACCGGGCGTTTCCATACCGTTCACGGCGCGAACACAACCGTTCAACCGCGTTGCGGCAACCAGTTTGAAATTATCTTGATGAAGGAAAAAGCTGCTGGTAATCTATGGGACGTCATAGAACGTTTGCCTTATGCAAACGTTGAAGCGAGATGCGATGCAGTCTCGAGTTCTTTGGAGGTATCTATGTCAGATACGAAGGCGAAGAAGACAAACAGACGTTTTAAGTTCAAATTACCGCATGTCTATACGATCATGTTCTTGCTGATCGTTGTCTTTGCGGTCCTGACTTGGATCGTTCCCTCTGGTCAGTATCAGCGCAAGACGATTTCGACAGCGGCGGGCGAGCGTGAAGTCGCCGTTGCTGGAACCTATGAACAGGTCGATAAGAACTACACCGATTCCGAGACCGGCGAGACCATCAATCTGGGCCAGGATATCTTCGCGGTTCTGCAAGCGCCCACCAAGGGTATCCAAGAGGCTGCCGACGTCGTTGCGTTCGTCTTATTGATTGGCGGATCGTTCGCGATCATCACCAAGACCAACGCTTTGAATGCCGGCATGAGCCGTGTGATTAAAAAGCTCAAGAACAAGGACATCCTCATCATTCCCATCACGATGACATTGCTGTCCATTTGCGGCACTACGTTTGGTATGTCTGAGGAAGCCCTGCCGTTCTATGCCATCTTCATTCCCATCATGATGGGTATCGGTTATGACTCGATGACGGCATTCATCATCTGCTTCCTTGGTCCTAACCTGGGATATTGTGCTTCGACCATCGACCCGTTTAATGTTTTGATCGCCCAAGGCATCATTGGCATCGAGGGTAATCCGCAACTGTGGCTGCGCGCCGTTTCTTGGGTCATCTTCACTGCCGTCGGTATCGCATGGGCCATGCGCTACGCCATGCGCGTCAAGAAAAACCCCGAGTCGTCCATTGTGTACGAGGACGATAAGCTCAAGCGTATTGAGTTTTCTGTGACCGATGCCTCCATCGAGGAAGAGTTCACTATCCGTCAGAAGCTCGTGCTTATCGATTTTGCTTGCGGTATGGGCATTATCGTCTGGGGTCTTGTTACCCAGGGCTGGTACATGAATGAGATTTCCGCCGTGTTCCTTGGCATGGGCTTGCTTGCCGGTATCCTGGGCGGCCTTGACCAGCAGACGATCGCAGAGGAGTTCGTTAAGGGTCTCGCCGACTTTGCGTACGCTGCCATCGTTATCGGTATCGCTCGCGGTATTCTGGTCATCGCCGAGGGCGGCATGATCATCGACACCATCCTCCAGGCGCTCGCTACCGCGCTTGCCGGTGCACCCGCCGCCGTCTACACCACGTTTATGTATATCGTCCTTGGCCTGCTCTCTTTGCTGGTTCCCTCGAGTTCTGGCCTGGCGGCGCTCACCATGCCCGTTATGGGCCCCCTGACCGAGCTCATGGGCCTCAATCCCGAGGCGGCCGTCACCGCGCTCCAGTTTGCCAACCAGACCATCAACACCATCAGCCCCGTGGCGGGCATGACGGTCGCCGGTCTTGCCGTGGCTAGGATTTCGTTTGGCCAATGGTGGAAGACCATTTGGAAGTTCTTCATTTTCATGGTCGTCTTTGGCGTGATTGTAACGGCAATCTCTGGCATGCTTCCGGTGTAGGTGGTTGTGATGTCTGATCGTTTGACGGTCCTGACGTCTAAGAGCGTCTTTACCGGTACGGGGGACCTGCCGTTTGAAGGTTTCGTAGCGGTCCGTGGCAATCGAATTGAGGCTGTTGGCACCAAGTGTGAGGTAGCTTCGTATTTGACCCAGGCGGACGAGGTAGTTGACCTGGGCGACCGCACTGTCATGCCTGGCCTGATCGATGTGCATACCTTCTATACAGGTTGGGCGCTGCGGACGTTGGGTTCTGATCTGTCCGGCATCGCTGATGCCAAAGAGGCTGTGTCGCTCTTGCGTGCGTGGAAAGAAGATCATCCGGATTGCGCGGCGGTTTTTGGCCACAACCTACCCGAAACGTTGGCATCGGATGCCGAGAACGCAAATACGGCAGCTGTGTTTGACGATTGTTTTGGCGATATCCCCGTCGTCTGCTTTACATCGGGTGCGGAGACCTGCGTTCTCAATGCTGCCGCCAGTGCGCGATACGGCTTTACACCCCAGGCGTGCTATGCCGAGAAGATCTGGCGCATGATGAGCGATTTCCTCGCGCTGCCCGAGGTGCGTGCCGGGTATTCGGACTACATGAGCATGCTTAACGAGCGTGGCGTTACCGCCATCAAGGAAATGGCGTTTGATGACTACTACGGCTTTGCCGACGAAATGGCTCGCCGTGAGGAATCTGGTGAGCTGACGGTTCGCGTCTCTATGATGTCGCAGCCGGTGGGCGCCGGTGCAAATCTGGCATATGCCCGCGAGGCGCGAGAGCGCTTCCGGGGACCGTTCGTTCGTTTTTCTGGCTTCAACCGTATGACCGATCGCGGCGTATGGGCGGGGCTTGCCGAGATGATAGACCCCTATGAGGACTCGGCCGATGCGGGCGCTGCCGGCAAGACGGTCGTCGAGGAGCCAGAGTGGGATCTGATTGAGAACGAGCTGCGTGCAATTGATGCTGACGGCTTCCGATATTCCTTGCATTGCCAGGGCGATGGCGCCGTTCGTCGCACCGTGGCGCTCTATGCCTCGCTGCCTCGAGACGAGCATGGACGGATGCTTCGCCGCCATGCGATTACCGATCTCGAGAACTCTGACCCGACCGACCTTGTCGAGTTTGGCAAGTTAGGTGGAATTTGCGAGGTCTATCCGCAGATTCTGACGCTGGACCGGCGCGAGGATTGCCTGTCGATGATGCGTCGACAAATTGGCGAGACGCGACTTTTGCACAGCTGGAATCGCCGCGGCATGGAAGATTCCGGATGCACAGTGTGCTGCGGCACGGATTTGCCGCTGCTGATTCCGAGCCTGGGCGAGTCAATCTACAGCGCGTGCGGCGGATTCTTCGCCGACGGACTGCCCGTGAATGAGGTCAACACGCTGACGCTTGTCGAGCTCTTGCGCGCTTGGACTGCCGGGGGCGCGTACGATCTGATGCGCGAGGACGAGCTGGGTACGCTTGAGGTTGGCAAGCTTGCCGATATCTGCGTGCTCGATCGGGATGTGTTCGACCTCGATTATCGCGACGCACGCGATCTTGCGGTTGATATGACGATGTCGGACGGACAAATCGTGTTCGATCGAAATAAGGAGGCATAAGATGTCTGAATCCAAACCGACGCTGCGCCGCGAGCAGATTGCGGGCATGAATATCCACTACATCATGTGGTCGCTCGATTACTTCCTTGATGTGCAGCAGCGTTTGGGCTTTGAGTCCATTGAGCTGTGGTGTGCAGAGCCGCATGTGACGCTCGACCACACGGGCTACTTTGAGGCTGAGGTCCTGGCGAAAAAGGCTGCAGACCGTGGGCTTAGGTATCGTACTCTGTGCCCCGAGAACGTTGTCTATCCTTGGCAGTACTGCGCACGCAAACCGCTGCATGAACAGCGCAGCCTGGCGTACTTTAAGCACGGCATTGAGCTTGCCGAGGTACTTGGGTGCGACCGTATGTCCGTCAACTCGGGCTGGGGCGACTGGGACGAGGACCGCGAGGAAGCCTGGAAGCGCAGCCGCGAGCACTTGTCCATTCTGGCGGAGTATGCCGGCGAGCACGGTCTGGTGCTTACGATGGAAAGTCTGCGTCCCGAGGAGAGCAACCTTGTGACGACGGTTTCCGATGCGAAGCGCATGATTGACGAGGTCGCGAGCCCGTACTTACAGCCCATGGTTGATACAACCGCGATGGGCGTTGCAGGCGAGACGCTCGAGGACTGGTTTGCCGCCTTTGGTGATGGGGCAATTCACGAGATGCACTTTATCGACGGTGACCCGTATGGCCATCTGGTGTGGGGCGATGGCAAGCACGATATGGACGCCTTCGTCGCCACGCTCAACGCCCATGGTTTCGACGGCATGCTGGGCCAGGAAATCACGGACGGTCGTTACTACGATGATCCGGCGGCGGCAGATGCCAAGAACATGGCCGCATTCGAGAAATATCTGATTGACTAAAACAACTATCGGCCACGCAGCCAACGTCATTGATTGCGGCCAAACAAGAAAGGAACTGGATATGAACGCACACGATCTGATCAAAGAGGCAATTGCCGAGAAGGGCAAGTTCGACAGCGTCTACTGGATTGCTTGCGGTGGCTCCATGATCGATTTGATCCCGGCCCATGAGCTTCTGCAGCGCGAGGCAACCACCTTCACTTCGTATATCTATACGGCTCGCGAGTTCGATATCATGCGTCCGCGTCGTCTGGGCGAGAAGTCCCTGGTCATCGCTTGTAGCCACAGTGGCAACACCCCCGAGGTCGTCGAGGGCTGCGAGATTGCCCTTGCTGCCGGCGCTACGGTGATTGCCCAGACCGACAACGCTGGATCCAAGATCGACTCCGGCAAGTGGACCACGTGGGTCTACCCATGGGGCGAGGGCGTGCCGCAGGCCGAGGTCCCCGCTGGCATTTCGCTGTCGCTTGCAGCAGAGCTGCTCGATCAGCAGGAGGGCTACGCCGATCTTGCCGATATGTATGCCGGTATTGCCGAGATGGATAAGATTCTTCCCCCGGCACGCGAGAAGGTAAATGCCGAGCTGGGCGATCGCTTTGCCAAGCTTTGCCAGGAGCACGAGTTCTTCTATATTCTGGGCAGCGGTCCCAACTTTAGCCAGACCTACGGTTTCGCTATCTGCTCTCTTATGGAGATGCAGTGGCAGCACTGCAGCTACATCCACTCTGCCGAGTACTTCCATGGCCCCTTCGAGGCTACTCAGGATGGCGTATTTTACTTCCTGCAGATGGGCTCCAGCGAGTGCCGTGCTATGGACGAGCGCGCCCTGGCGTTCCTTAAGACGCATACCGATACGCTGATGGTGCTCGATGCCAAGGAGTACGGTATGGAAGCCGTGCCGGCGAGCGTCCGTGCCTATCTGGACCCGGTGCTGTTCTACGCCATGAACTGCGAGCTGCGTGCTGCACGCGGCAAGGTGTTTGATCACGATCCCGATTTCCGTCGCTATATGGGTGTTGTCGAGTACTAGAAGGGGCAAAGGCCATGGCATTTAACGTTAACGCGCTCGGATTTGGCGACAACGTCGTCGATCGCTACGAGCATATCCATACCATGTATCCTGGCGGCAACGCGGTTAACTTCGCCGTTTATGCCAAGAAATGCGGTGCCGCACGTTCTGCATACATGGGCATTTTTGGCAATGACGCCGCTGCCGAGCATGTCATTGCAAGCCTCGAGGATGAAGGTATCGAGCTTGACAAGTGCGAGCAGATGATTGGCGAGAACGGAGCGGCTCGCGTGACCGTCGTTGACGGTGACCGTGTCTTCCTTGGCTCCAACGAGGGCGGTATCCGTGGCGATGCGCGCTATGTCCTCGATCGCTTTGATCTTGCGTACATGAAGCAGTTCGATGTGGTTCATTCGGGCAACTATTGCTTTACCGAGCGCGAGCTGCCCAAGCTGAAGGCTGCGGGCGTCACGGTCTCTTTTGACTTTTCGGACGACTCCACCGACGAGTACTACGAGCAGATTGCGCCCTACGTCGATTTCGCTTTCTTTAGTGCGGCGGATGCCGCGAGTGAGGACGAGATTCGCGAGCGTCTGGCATGGGTGAAGGGCCTGGGTCCGCGTTTTGTGTCGGCTACGGCGGGCGCCGAGGGCTGCATTGCTTACGACGGCGAGCGTTATTACCGCCAGCTGGCTAAACCGGTAACGGACATGAAGGACACCATGGGGGCGGGCGACTCGTTCCTCACCTCGTTTTTGATGTGCTATCTCGATTCCGCCAAGCGCGGTGAGGATGGCGCCGAGGCCATCGAGCGCGCGCTCGACTTTGCTGCCGGGTTTGCCTCGACCGTGTGCGGCATGGAAGGTTCTTGGGGCCATGGAGCGCCGATCGTCGAATAGCTTAAGAAAGCGTATGGCGGTCTGGTTATGAGGCCTTGGACAGCCGATGCAAAACAATAAGCGGAATGCGAAAAGGGGGCTCGCCATGTGGTGGGTCCCCTTTTGAACATTGGAGAAGACCATGGGTATTAAAGCGTGTGCGGCTGGTTTTTGCTGCGCGGACGTCTATCAAAACATCGGCGTGTTCTATCCGACTGGTAACGGCATTGACTGGGGTATCCATCTTGCACGAATGGGCGTTTCGGTATCCGCCGTGTCGGTTGTCGGCAAGGACGAGTACGGAGACAAGATGAGAGAGGCGCTGGCCGCTGAGGGGTTTGATATCTCTCATCTGCGGGTGGAGGATGGCGACACCTCGGTGATGCTCATGGCATTGAAAGACGGCGTCGATCGCGTGCATCTCGAGGCAATCGATGGCGTAATGGAGACATATCGTCCGAATGAAGACGACCGGGCGTTTATCCTAGAGCATGACATCATTCATACCGACCTGTTTGGCAATTGTTTGGACCTCCTGCCCGAATGGCATGATGCGGGCAAGACGGTGGTAATGGACTTCTCGGTGTTCAGCCAGGATCCCGAATATGCCTGTGAGACTCATTTTCCTTACGTAGACTACGCGTTCATGTCGTTTGAGGAGGACACTCCGGAGCTGCGGGACTGGGTACGCCACGTGCAGGAATTGGGACCGCGCGTTGCGGTTGCCACGCTTGGCGAGAAGGGGAGCATTGCCTATGACGGTGAGCGCTTCTATGAGTGCGGGATCGTACCGGCGGAGAAGGTCGTTAATACCGTGGGTGCCGGCGACTCGTATATTGCCGGGTTTACCAAGGGCGTGATCGATGGCCTTGATATTCCGGCGTGTATGAAGGCGGGCGCTGAGCTGTCGTCCCGAGTGATTGGTTCGTTTGAGCCGTACTAGGGTCAAATGCCTGGAAAGGAGTATGAAATGGTTATCGACATGTTGGTCCATCCTATGCTCTACGGCGAGATCTGTACGCCGGGTGATGAGCCTGATGGATTCGGTTTTTGGTCACGAGAATTTGGTATGGGGCATATGGGTCCCATGGATTGGGATGAGCTTCAAGTCGAGATGGATGTCTGTGACGTGCAGAAGAGCGTGCTCATGCCGCTCGATGTAACCACGGCATGCGGAGGGCACTTTGGCACCAATGACCAGATTGCCATGCTGGTTGCCGCGCATCCCGATCGTCTGTGGGGATTTGCGAGCGTAGACCCGCAGGTGAGCGGTGCCGCAGACGAACTGGAGCGCGCCTTTACCGAGTTGGGGGCAAAGGGGCTTTGCCTGCATCCTGCAAAGCAGGGTTTTGCCCCCGATGATGCTGTGGCCGAGCCGCTTTACGAGCTGTGCGAGCGCTATAACAAGCCGGTGGTTTTCCATGCCGGTATGTCTTGGGAGCCTGGCGCAGAGCTCTCGCGCAGTAACCCGCTTGCATTTGAGCACACAATCGCAACGCATCCAAATGTGCGCTTTAGTTTGACTCACTTTGGCTGGCCCTGGGTACGCGAGACCGTGGCGATGCTGCTCAAGTATCCCAACTGCTACACGGACACCTCTATCACTTACATCGATTCGCCCGAGGAGATGATGCAGCGTCTTTTCACGGTCGATATGGGGCCGCTGTGGTATGAGCGCGCGCTATCGCACCAAGTGATGTTCGCCAGCAATACGCCGCGCTTCCGTGCATTCAAACTCAAGCGGGCGCTCGATACCGTGCCCATGCGCGATGATGCGCGAGAAAGGCTCTACTGGGGTAATGCCCTGCGTTTTCTTGAAGGGGATGAGTAAACATGGTGACGCTCGAGACATTGAGCTATCTATCGACTGCTCCGGACCAGTTCATCGATATTACCGAAGATGTGCACGCTGCCATCGAACGCAGCTCGGTGACCAATGGCTTGGCAGCGATTATTTTGTCGCATACGACCTGTGGAATCGTGGTAAACGAGGGGCTGCCCTGCGTGGAGACGGATCTTATGGAGACGCTTGATCGCATCGCCCCACTCGATGCCCCCTATGCGCATGCACACTTCCTGCCGAGCTATGGAGCCACCGGCAACAACTCCTGTGGGCATATCAAGAGCATGATTTGTGGAAACAGTTGCTTCTTTCCCGTCCAAGATGGCCACATCGTGTGCGGAAGTGCCCAGAACATCTATCTTGCGGAGTTTGACGGTCCGCAGAAGCGAAAAGTGTACGTCGAGGTGCTGGGGGAGTAACGTCCCTGCAATAACTCTATGAAGGAGCACGTTATGTCGTTTCTAACCTCGATGTTCAAGACCGAAAAGCCGATTATCGGAATGCTGCACCTGCGTCCTCTGCCGGGCGATCCACTGTATTACCCGGGCGGAAGCGTGTCGCAGGTCGTGGAAGCCGCCAAGCGCGATCTCGAGGCGTTGCAGCAGGGCGGTGTCGATGGCATTTTGATTACCAATGAGCTCTCGATGCCCTATGAGCAGCACGTTTCTCCCTCAACCCTTGCATCGATGGGCTATGTAATCGGGGCTCTATCCCATGATCTGTCGACCCCTTGGGGAGCTGAGGCTATTTACGATGGTGATGCCACAATCGAGCTGTGCGCTGCCGTCGACGCGCAGTTCACACGCTGCAATTTTTGCGGTGCCTGGGCCGGTGATCTTGGGCTGATTAACCGAGATTTCGCTCACACCATGCGTCGCAAGGCGGCGCTGCGCTTGGACGACCTCAAGCTTTTTCACTTCATCACGAGCGAGGGGGAGGTTTATCTCAACGACCGCACGACTGCGGACATTGCCGATTCACTTCTCTTTAATTGCCTTCCGGATGCAATGGTCATCGGCGGTTCGGCTGCCGGTCGTGGCGCTTCGGGCGAGCTTGCCGATGAAGTCCGCGAGCGTGTTGGCGAAGTACCCGTGGTATGTGGCACCGGTTGTCGCGAAAATACCGTGGCTGACGTATTTGCTCACTACGATGGCGCGTTTGTCGGCACCTGCTTAAAGCGCGACGGAAAGCTGGATGCCCCGGTTGATGTTGAGCGGGTAGCTCGTTTTATGGCTGCCGCTCGTACGGCGCGAGGGGAGTAGGCACCTATGGCGCTCTATCTGGGTATTGATATTGGGACAAGCGCCTCTAAAGGCGTTTTAATCGATGATCGATGCAACATCGTTTGCCAAGCCTCTTGTGGACACGAGACGGACAACCCGTGTGATGGATGGTACCAGCATGATGCGGAGGCAGTTTGGTGGGGCGATTTTTGCCGCTTGTCGCGCGAGCTGGTGGCGCGATCGGGGGTTAACGCGGCACAGATCGGATGCGTGGGCCTTTCCGCATTGGGTTGCGACTGTGTGCCGGTCGATACCGAGTGCAACGCGCTGGCGCCCGCGATTTTGTATGGAGTCGATGCACGTTCGAAGCCGCAGATTGACGAGCTCCTTTCCGAATATGGGTCAGATCGCGCACGCGAGCTTTTCGGGCATGATCCCTGTTCGTCAGATATTGCTCCCAAGATCTTGTGGTTTAAGGAGAATATGCCCGAGGTGCACGAACGTGCCGCGAAGTTCCTGACGGCGTCATCGTTTCTGTGCGCAAAGTTGACGGGGCGTTTTACGGTGGACCGTTATTTAGCGGAGGATTTTCTTCCCCTATACGACCGCTACACCTGGAAGGTTGATGCTCGGGAATGTGCTCGTTTCTGCCGGCCTGACCAGATGGCGGAGGTGATGTCGGCTACCGATATTGCCGGGGTGATTACGCAGCGTGCGGCTGAGGCGACGGGGCTCGCGGCAGGGACACCTGTCTTAGTGGGAACGGGCGACTCTGGTGCCGAGGCCATTTCGACGGGTGTATTCCGTCCCGGCGATATGATGGTTCAGTTGGGGAGTACGGCGTATTTCATCTACCTAGCTGATCATATGATCGATGATGCCCGCCTGTGGCCGGGGACGTTTATCATTCCCGGAACTTACGGGATCTGCGCGGGGACCAATACGGCGGGCGCACTCACATCGTGGCTGCGCCAAGAGCTGTATCGCGACGCCGTAGAGGCCGAGGGCCACGGTGGTCCCGATGCCTATTCGGTTATGGCGCATGATGCCGCCGACGTGGCGCCGGGTGCCGATGGGCTCCTGTGTCTGCCGTACTTTGCGGGGGAGCGTACTCCGCTCAACGATCCCGAGGCGCGTGGCGTCTTCTTTGGCCTGACCGGAAGGCATACGCGAGCCCATATGGTTCGCGCCGCCTTGGAAGGCGTCGCGTATACCGTTGCATCCCATGTCGACATTATCGAGCGAGAGCATGGACTGCCAATTGGGCGCATTATGCTTGTCGGAGGTGGAACCAAGAATCCAGTTTGGATGCAGGCTATCGCCGACGTATGCGGGCGCGAGGTCTCGGTTGCCAAGGTTACGGTGGGCGCATGCTTCGGTGATGCCATCATGGCAGCTCTCGCAGGTGGCGCCTATGCATCATGGGATGAGCTCGCCCAAGTCCTTGGCGTTGCGCAAACAATCGTGCCCGATATGGCTGCCCACGAGTTATATGCATCGCGTCGTCATATCTTTGACGAATTGTATGCACGCAACCGTGATCTCATGCACGAATTGGTGTAATGCTGCCGAATTGTACTGCCTACCAATAGGGACTGCGTTGTGCGATTCGCATGTCCCTTGGCATTTTTGCCCACAGGGGTTAGCGAAGGTCAAAAACAGAGTGCGCATTTGCTAAAACTACCGACTCGATGCGCTTTGCGTCACAGTTTTTGAGTGAGGCAATGCGCATCGAGGTCCTTGTGAGCGATCTGATGAGCGACTGTGCGCTTGTTTCTGTGTTTGGCTCGGCTGGCGCATCGGTCTCGAGCAGTAAACGATCGAGTGGAATCTGTCGTGCGTATTCGCGTCCTCGTTTAGACGCGAGCATGCGTTCGTTGACGGAAAAATAGCAGCCTGCATCGCGCGCGCGGACAAGCTCGTCCGAGGTGCCGCTAAACCAGTGGAAGATGATAACGGGGGAGCTGGGGTTTGGGATGAGTAGTCCATGCGATTCGAGGATATCCAGTACGGTTCCTGCCGAACGAACGGCGTGAATTGATATCACACGCCCGGTAAGAGGATGCTGCGCGAGAGCCTCGCAGAGCCGGTCAAGTGCCTGTATTTGAAGCGGTTCGCTTCCGGCAAAACGCGCGGAAAAGTCGAGTCCCACCTCGCCGATGTAGCGCTCTTGGGCTGCAACTTCGCAAAGCAGATTGATTTCGTCAAAACCACAGTGGCCATCGGCGAGCCACCAGGGGTGGAGCCCAACGCCAGCGATGATGCCTGGTAGGCGACGGGCGCGCTCGTTTGCGGCCGAAAAGTCGCGTGGGTCGACCCCGCAGTCAAAGAGCCCCAGACCCGACGCCGCCGACTCACTGGCTGCAGCATCGGGGCCGAGCATCAAATCAAGATGACAATGCGTGTCAAAGAATTGCGGTTCCATCGCAGGACATCCTGCTAGTCCAGGCGTTGGCCGTCGGCGCGTACGCGCTCGGTGCCGCGCCCGCTGATCTGGCGGATAACATCGCCGGCAATCATCTGACCCATGATGGGCGGCATAAAGCTGGCGGTACCCAACTCGGTACGCTCGTGGATGTTGGACGGGTCGCGGGGTTGGGTCTTAACCGATTCCTCGCAGCTAAACAGCACGTGCAGACTCTTGATTCCGCGCTTCTTACATTCTTTGCGCATGATGCGGCTCATGGGGTCACGTACCGTATCGAAAATGTCGGCAAAGCGGAGGCACTCGGGATGGAGCTTGTTGGCCCCGCCCATGGAGCTAACCAAACGAATGTCGTGGTCCTGAGCATATTTGGCAATGGTGAGCTTGGCCGAGATGGTGTCGATGGCGTCGACGACGTAGTCGAGCTTGCCGTCCGTCTGCTCCAAAATGCTCGCGAAGAACTCGTCGATGTTGTCGCTCAGCAGGTATTCGGTGCGTTTAATAACGGTGGCGGTGGGATTGATGTCGTGGATCATGGCTTCCATAACATCGACCTTGCGCTTGCCGATGGTGCTGTGAAAGGCGATAGCCTGGCGATTGATATTGCTGGGCGCGACGATGTCCTTGTCCAGAATGACGAAATGACCAATGCCGCCGCGGGCGAGTGCCTCGCAGCAGTTGGAGCCCACGCCTCCGCAGCCGAGCACCAACACCGTAGCATCGGCGAGCTTATCGAGTGCCTCGCGGCCCATGATGATCTCGAGCTTGGTGTCGCGTGTCTCGACGAGAGCGGCAGCGGTTTCGGTCATAGACATCCTCCGATGGGGAAGCGAATCGTGTTTTAGCTATCGCCATTATAGGTGTTATCGCGATTCCATTTGAGCCCTTGGGCTTGTTGAAATGGGATCGGGGTTCGCATAAGATTGAAGCAGATGGCACCCGTTGCAGCGGGTTGGCCAACTCCAAAACACGTTTGTAGCGTGAGAAGTGGCCGTCTTCGCATTACGCGGAGGCGGCTATTTTTTTGAGTACAAGATTAGATAGTTAGACAAACATCTAAATATCGAGTATAGTGTGCGCGTCATGAGAGATGATGAGAGGAGGTCTTATGCCGGGAGAGGGTTTTAAGGCGCTTGCCGATCCAACGCGACGGCGCATTTTGGAGTTGCTGCGCGAGGGCAATTGCACGGCGGGGGAGCTTGCCGAGCATTTCGATATCAGTAAGCCGTCGCTGAGCCATCACTTGGCGACGCTCAAAAACGCCGGGTTGGTGACCGACGAGCGCCATGGCCAAAACATCGTATACAGCTTAAACACCACCGTCATGCAGGATTTGATTGGCTGGTTTATGGGCTTTACAAACACGGAAGGTGATAAGGATGAATAACGAAAACAAGGGCATTCACCCCACGGGGGTATCGTCGCGCGTGTGGATTGCGCTGATCGCTCTGTGCGTCGCCAATGTCGTAGCGCACCTCATGGTGATGCCGAGCTTGCCTGCGCAGATTCCCACGCACTGGGGCGCGAACGGCGCCGTCGACGGTTGGGGTCCTAGCTGGATGGCCTCCGCGCTCGGCGTGCTGCCTCTGGCGCTTCTCGCAATGTTCTGCGTGGTGCCGCGCATCGACCCCAAAGGTGAGGCATATCGAACCTCGGGCAAGTTCTACCAGGGCTTCGTAATTGCTTTCACGGTATTCATGTGTGCCATAAGCTGGTTGGGTGAGCTTACGGTCTGGGGCGTGGTGCCGGCGGTTGGTTCGGTTAACGTGCTGATTTCCGGTGTTGTCGGTTTGCTGTTCATCGGCGTAGGCAACTACTTGCCGCGTGTGAAGCAGAACTATACGCTCGGTATCAAGACACCCTGGGCGCTTGCCGATCCCGAGAACTGGCGCCGTACGCAGCGTTTTGGCGGCGCCTGCTTTATGGTGCTGGGTATTGGCCTGATTGTGATGGGCGTGGCAGGCAGCGTGCTTTCGAGTGAAGTTGTCGCCGCGGTGATTGCGGCTCTGGCGTTTGGTTCGGTTGGAGCCGTCTACGTCTACTCGTATCTGTTGTGGCGCAAATCGCAGCGAGCCGCTCGTTAAGGTTGCGGAAAACTAGCGTACGCAGTTCATAGTATGTTCCGGGGGACTTTTCCCAGGTAGTATTAGGGGGTGTGGGCAACCATGCCCCTTTTTCGTTACGTTTCAGAGCTGGTTCCCTCATTTCGTTTCCACTAAGGCGAATCAAGAATAGGGAAACAGCAGGTAGAAAGGATAGAACAGGCAAATGGCAGAGTTTATCTACCAGATGTATCAGGCTCGCAAGGCCCATGGCGACAAGGTGATCCTTGACGACGTGACCCTGAGCTTCTACCCCGGTGCCAAGATCGGCGTCGTGGGCCCCAACGGTATGGGCAAGTCGACCCTGCTCAAGATTATGGCCGGCATCGAGGAGGTCTCCAACGGCGATGCCAAGCTCACCCCCGGCTACACCGTGGGTATCCTGCAGCAGGAGCCGCCGCTCGACGACGACAAGACCGTCATCGAGAACGTGCGCATGGCATTTGGCGACATGATCGCCAAGGTCGATCGCTTCAACAAGATCGGCGAGGAGATGTGCGACCCGGATTGCGACATGGACGCCCTCATGGCCGAGATGGGAAAGCTCCAGGACGAGATCGACGCCGCCGACGGCTGGGATATCGATTCCAAGCTCGGCCAGGCCATGGACGCCCTGCAGCTGCCCGATTCCGACATGCCGGTCAACGTACTTTCCGGCGGCGAGCGCCGTCGCGTGGCCCTGTGCAAGCTGCTGCTCGAAGCTCCCGACCTGCTGCTGCTCGACGAGCCCACGAACCACCTGGACGCCGAGTCGATCCTGTGGCTCGAGCACTTCCTGCACAACTACCAGGGCGCGGTGCTTGCCGTCACGCACGATCGCTACTTCCTGGATAACGTTGCCGAGTGGATCTGCGAGGTCGACCGCGGTCACCTTTATCCCTACAAGGGCAACTACTCCACGTATCTGGAGACCAAGGCCGCCCGTATCGAGGCGCAGGGCAACCGCGACGCCAAGCTCGCCAAGCGCATGGAGGCCGAGATCGAGTGGGTACGCAGCTCGCCCAAGGCTCGCCAGGCAAAGAACAAGGCCCGTCTGGCTCGCTACGAGGAGATGGAGGCCGAGGCCCGCGCAAGCCAGAAGCTCGACTGGACCGACATCCGCATCCCCGTGGGCCCGCGTCTGGGCAACAAGGTGCTCGAGGCCCATCACCTGCACAAGGAATTCGACGGTCGCGTGCTCATCGACGACCTTTCTTTCACCCTGCCGCGTAACGGCATCGTGGGCGTCATCGGCCCCAACGGTGTGGGCAAGACTACGCTCTTCAAGACCATCGTGGGTTTGGAGCCGCTGACTTCGGGCGAGCTCGAGGTGGGCGAGACCGTCAAGATCTCCTATGTCGATCAGAACCGTTCTGGCATCGACCCCGACAAGAACCTGTGGGAGGTCGTCTCGGATGGCCTGGACCACATGATGGTCGGCGAGACCGAGGTCCCCAGCCGCGCGTACGTGGCGAGCTTTGGCTTTAAGGGCCAGGACCAGCAGAAGCGCGCTGGCGTACTCTCCGGTGGCGAGCGCAACCGTCTGAACCTGGCGCTCACGCTCAAGCAGGGCGGCAACCTGCTGCTCCTCGACGAGCCCACGAACGACCTCGACGTCGAGACACTGTCCTCGCTCGAGGCGGCGCTGCTCGAGTTCCCGGGCTGCTCGGTGGTCATTAGCCACGATCGTATGTTCCTGGACCGCGTCGCCACGCACATTCTGGCGTGGGAGGGCACCGACGAGAATCCGGGCAACTGGTATTGGTT
>USOG01000015.1 GCA_900556365.1 uncultured Collinsella sp. | reverse complement strand
ATCGATATCGATCAACGCGCGCTGACGCCCCATTTTGAGGGACTCGAAGGCCTTAAGGCCGGCGAAGACGTGCGCGCCAAGATTGCGGCATCACTCGAGGGCAAGCTCGAAACCGATGCCTGCACGGCCCAGCTCGAGTTTGTGCACGACGCGAACGGCGCTCCGGGAACGGCGATGGCCGAGGGCGAAACATTTGCCGCAGGGACGTACTGGGTGCGCGTGAACGGTCTCTTGGGCAACGCGGCGCAGAACTACACGCTCGCCAGCGACGGAGCCGCAAGCTTTACCGTGACGGCTTCGGGCAACGCAGGCGCTACGGACACCGGCGACGGCAACGGCAACGGTACCAACGCAGGCGGCGCCGACAAGAACGACAAGGGCAACAAGCGCAAGGGCTCAGGCGAAAAGCTTGCCGGCACAGGCGACGGCTCTGGCATCGCCGCCGGGCTAGCTGCCGCCGCCGTAGCGACAACGGTCGCCGGCGCGGCGATGCTTGCCAGTGACGGTGAAAACAACGAGGACGTTGTCGAATAGGCAAGCCGGCCTTTTAGACACATCGACTCAATCGGGGGCGCAGGACACCGTTCTGTGCCCCCGATTTTTACCTTGGCCCGAACGCCGCTATCGGCTACATCACCAAGTTCAGCGCGTTCACAAATTCCTGGGCCTTCACACGGCTACTCAGGCTAAAGACGCAAGCGGTCAACAGTCGATTGCGCAGAAAAACATCGCGGCCTTTGATTCTATTGACGCCCGTAATGTCCTTAAGATAAACAATCTCGGTGTGCTTGCCGCCAAAAGTGCCCTTCTTGAGTACCTCAATGCGGTTAGGGTAGATCTTGACGTCTTTAAACCTACCCGAACCTTTGTCCTGGAATAGCAGCGTGTTGTTGTCCATACGCGTCACTCCCGTGGGGTTCGCTAAAACTGCCTCTATGGTCACATTTTAGTCGCCACAAACCCTTTTCGCGGTCGCGCACGGAGCACCAAATCGTGTCCGCACGAGCAAATAAACTAATACCACAAGGAATATAAGCCGCTATCCAAGGACGGCGAAGTGAGACAAAGGGTTAGCAATAGCTAAGATTTAAGTCTAAAACCCTTAGAAAGTGCTAATATATAGTTATTGAAAGAGGCTAAGATGCAGAGACGCGAATTGATCCGCATCCTCGAAGAAGCCGGCTTCATCTCGAAAGGAGGCACTAATCACGAGAAGTTCGTCAAAGGAGATAAACTCGTGCTCGTGAAACGCCACCGAGAGATTGAGGATCAAATTGCCAAAAGAATCCTAAGGCAGGCAGGACTTCGATAGCTCATCCTCATCACATTTCGCATCGCTTTTTAGAGGAGGTCTTACATGGTTTACGTATGGGAATTTGAGTTCTTTGATTCGGACGGCATGGTCGATGCCGTGCCATGTGGCTCGCTGGGCGGAGGAGGAACGTTTGGCTCCGACCTAAACGACGCTGTCGAAAGCGCCGCCGATTTTCTCGCATGTATGGTCGACGATCACCTTATGGGCGGCGTCGATCTTCCCGAGCCGGACTTTGGACACCAGCCACAACACGGCGGCAAGATTATCGCCGTGGCCGTCAGCCGCGAGCTCGGCGACATCCCCGCCGTCACCGCGGCGGACACCGCTCGCATGCTTGGCGTTAGCACGGCAAGGGTATCGCAGCTGATAAATGCTGGGCTGTTGGATTCTTGGAAGGACGGTACCAAGCGCATGGTGTCCAAAGCTTCCATCGAGGCACGACTCGCCGACGCTCCAAAGGCAGGACGCCCGAAAGAGGCCCCTATTGCTGTATAAGGCGAAGATACTGCGCACTTTTATTCCACACGATGTTTTCAGCCTGGCTTAAACAAGTTCAATAGCAGAATACAAATCCAGCCATCGTGTCTAGTTACGAAAGGTTTTTTCCTTTTCTGCAGCAAACTCTTCCTCGGTAAGTACTCCACTATCACGCAGCGTTGCAAGTCTCTCAAGCCTTGCAACTACATCACCACTATCCGCCAGCGTCTCAATAGTCTGTGAAACCTGCGGATACTGCTCGAGCTCCTTCGATAGGGCATCGACTATCTCGGCAATATTCTTTGCATTTTTGCCCCCGTTTAATACGTTTGTCCTGACCTTAGATGATGAGTTGACAGTAACGCCAGATCCGCCTTCAACTGGAACAACCGAAATACTGATATTTTCACCCCAGGACCAAAGGCTCATACCAATCTCAGCTACAACTGTTCTTGTTGTGGGCGATGCGCTATCAACTTTTACTTTAGGCAGCTTTTCCATAGCTGCCTTCAAGGCATTAAACGTGTCGTCAGGAGAATACGGCACCTGAATCTGAAGCTGCTGATCCGCAAAACCCATAATCCGGCCTCCGCTTCTACAAGATTAAGACTATCGGCAATGTTAGCACGTTCCCAGCACTTTTAAATTCATCTAATGACCTTGTGATGCAGCCCGACACCCCAGCACTACTCCCCTACTTCCCAAATAGCGCACCCAGCAGACCGCGGCGTTTGGGCTTCTCCTCTCGGTAGGAACCCTCGGCTGCGGCCGCCACCTGTCGCGGTTGCTCGCCGCCTCCACGGCGCACAATCTGGTATAGGAAGGGCGATTTAACGTATTTGACCTCGATGGGCGTGGCGTGCACGGTGCTTTCGATCGACAGCATCACGTTGGGATTGAGCGGCGCCACGATATGCGTCTCGCGCTTGTCGCTAAACACCACCGCGGCCGCGCGGCCCGTCTGGCCGTTTACGGCGATGCGCACCTGCTCGCCGTCGCGGCTATCCGTTGCCGGACGGTCGACAAAGTACACCGGCACCATAACTAGGCCGTCCTTGTGCTTGCGGGCCTTGCGCGCCCAGGTGCGGATGCTCTTTTTATTGAGCCCCAGTACAGCCTCGGCGTCGTTGCCCGCAACGTCGAGCGCCAGCTTATCAATGACCACCTGGTCCTTGGTAGACGCATCGACGGAGACGACGCGAAAGTCGCCTTCCTGCATGGCGGGATCGAACGGACCGACCTTGGCAAAGTCCCACGGCTCCAAAATGCCCAGGAGGCGAACGTCCAGGTAGTTTGCCCTGGGATACGCCCAGTCGAGCACCTCGTAGTACACCAGGGTCTCCTTGCTCAGGCCCTTGCCCGGGAAGGACGCCATCATGCGCAGGTCCGCCAGCGCCATGGGGAAATAGAAGAGCATCATGTCGTTTTGGATCGCATCTTCCACGTCGTGCCCGGCAAAGGCGTCGGGGTACTGGCGCACCAGCTGCAGTGCGTTGGCACGTGCCTGCTGCGGCGAGATTTCGCAGGGAATGCCCTGCTCCGGCACATACTCTGCACCCACGCCCATGGTCAGACGCTTGCTGAAGGTACCGGGCTTGAGCAGGTCGGCAATGCCGATCTTGTTGCCGCAGGACGGGCACTCAAACACACGCTGCGTTGACTCGCCCTCAAAGGACGCTCCGCAGAAGGGGCATGGAATGCTCACATGCGTGGCCTCTTGGAACTCCTGCGCTGTGCCGCGATCCTCCCACAGCAGATGTTCCAGGACCGACTGATTGCGCCAGTGCGAATTGAAGAAATACCAGTCCGGGTCCTCCGGGCGCTCGAGCTGCGACACATGGGTGAGCTTGAGCAGTCCATCCACCACCGCCAACGGCGTATGGCGAATGCCCAAAGCGCTCTTGGGCTCTCCGGCGTCCGCCTGCCACGGAATGACCGCACCGCAATAAGCGCACTCAAAGCTGCGCTTAGCTTGGTGCGAGTACATAGGGCCGCCGCAGTTTTGACATTTAATGGCAAACATCTCGTCCATGGAAACGTCCTCCTTTGCACAGGGGCTGTCGACATTAAGTATGTCGAGCAAACAGTCACACGCCCATACCCATGTGGCCCAAAATGGACCACCCAGGCAGACGAGAAGGCTCGCTCGTTAGCACCGGCAGACTATTGCTGCATTTTCTGAGCATCGGTGCACGGCGCCCCCGCACGAGCTACACTATCCCCTTAAACATGATTGTGAGGACGACCGCTATGCTATTTGTAAATCGGCTGGTACATACGCTTGTTCCCGGCAGCGAGGGCAAGCCGGTCGATGCATCTTGCCGCACCAACGCGGGTTTTGCCGCAAGCCTCATCTGCATTGGCCTCAACATCACTCTGTGCCTAGCCAAGGGCATCGCGGGCCTGCTTGCCGGCTCCGTCTCCCTCATCGCCGACGCTTTCAACAACCTTTCCGATGCCTCGAGCAACATCGTGAGTCTGCTCGGGTTCCGCCTTGCCAGCCGCCCGGCAGACGAGGGCCACCCTTACGGCCACGGCCGCTACGAGTACCTGGCCGGTCTGTTTGTCGCCGTCCTGGTTTGCGCCGTCGGCATCAACCTAATCCTCGAGTCGGTCACCAAGATCATCAAGCCCTCGCCCACCGCTTACACGTTTATTTCCCTTGCGGCACTGGCTACGTCCATGCTCGTTAAGCTCTGGATGGCAGCGTTCAACCGCACGCTGGGCGATCGCATCGACTCCGAAACGCTCATCGCCACGGCGCAGGACTCCAAAAACGACGTCATCACCTCGGGCTCGGTCTTGGTGGCGGCGCTTATTTCGCAGACGACCGGCTTTGATCTCGACGGCTGGGCAGGCCTGGGTGTGGGCATCTTCATCTGCATCAGCGGTCTGGGCCTGGTGCGCGACGCCATCAGCCCGTTGCTGGGGCAAGCGCCCGACCCCAAGCTCGTCCAGGCAATCCGCGACAAGATCATGTCCTATCCGCAGGTCTTGGGCACACACGACCTCATGGTGCACGACTACGGCCCCGGTCGTCAGTTTGCCAGCGCCCACGTGGAGATGCCCGGCGAGGGCGACGCATTTGAGCACCACGAGATTTTGGACACCATCGAGCACGACATCAAGCGCCAAATGGGCATCGATATCACGCTGCACTGCGACCCCATCGCCACCACCGGCGACGACCTGCGCGGCTGGGTCAAGCGCGGCGTCATGCAGATCGATCCCGCGCTCTCCATCCACGACCTGCACGAGCACGACGGGTTTGTTTCGTTTGACCTGGTGCGTCCCGACGGCTTTGACATATCCGACGAGGAGCTGCTGGAGCTCGTCACGCGCATCGTGCACGAGCGCCGGCCCGACGTCTCGTGCGTCGTCACGTTTGATTCGGGCTTTAGCTCGCCCGAGCGTCCGGCCGAGCAGTTGTAGCCTGCTTAACAGCTAGTTTCCCTGCGCGCCCGAGATGCCGTTTTGCAGGGCGTTCCAGGCATCCGTCGCCAAGCCGCCCAAGTTCTGCGCGGTATCGCCCAGGTTTTGTGCCGTGTCGCCCAGCTCTTGCGCCTTGTCTCCCAACTCCTGTGCCTTGTTGCTCAAGTCCTCCAGCGTATTGGAACTCGAGCTGTCCGCGCCGCCCTGGTCGCCGGACGTGTTGCCCGACGAGCCGTCCTTGCGCGTGAGCTGAATCTCGAGGTTACCGTTGTCGTTATAGTAGGCAGACGTCACGACCCAGTTGGCATCGATGACGGGCGTTGAGCCATCATCAGTCAGGACCACGGCATTCGAAAGATCGGCGCCGCGCGACTTGAGAAGCTTCTTGGCGTTGGACCAGTACTGCCCCGGGATATCGCTCAAATCGACGGTGCTAGACGAGGCGGACTCGGTTTGCTCGGCAGCGGTATCGGCCGTTGAGCTCCCCCGCTTGTTGAGCATGCCCGACACGATGGCAAACACAACCGACAGCGCAAAGAAGATCGCCAGCACGATGAGGATCTTCTTGATCACGCTCGACGAACGCGACGGCCTCTTCTCCTCGTCCTCGCCATATTGCGGAATTGACTTGGGGTACTCGCGATACGGCTCGCGCGACTCGTAGCGAGGCTGCGCCGTGCGAGGCATATACGTCGTCTGCTGAGGCTGCGGAATGGGATTCTGCGGCAGGTCATCATAGGGATTCGGCGTCGAGGCAGCATAAGAATCCTGCGGCGCGTAATCAAACGGATCCGGAGCTGCGTTGCCATAGGGGCCTTGCGAAGATGTAGCGTAAGAATCCTGCGCCGTGTCGCCATAGCCCATAACCCGGGTGGGCTCGGCAGAAGGCTGCGTCGCGGCGGGGTCGGCATAACCGGGGTTGGGAACAACGCGGGTCGCATCGGCGCTATCGCCAGCCTGCGCGGAACCGTAGCCGCCCATCACGGTTGTCTTGTCCTGATCCATGCAACGATTCCTTTCCGTCGCGCGTGAGCCTCAAGTTATCCATGCATTCTACCCGCGCAAAAGCCTATGATGGGCAGAGTCCGTCGGTATCTACAAGACATGCGCGGGCCTAAGGATCAAAAAGCCCCGCCGGGCCTTGTGGGCACGGCGGGGCGGGCTACCAGCTATGGACAGCAGGCTTAGAACAGGCCGGTGATGTTGCCGTCGTTGTCGACGTCGATGTTCTCGGCCGCGGGAACCTTGGGCAGGCCCGGCATGGTCAGAACGCTGCCGGTCAGCGCGACCACAAAGTGGGCACCGGCGGAAACCTTGAGCTCGCGCACGGTGATGCGGAAGCCCTCGGGAGCGCCCAGCGCCTTAGCGTTGTCGCTAAAGCTGTACTGCGTCTTGGCCACGCATACCGGCAGGTTGCCAAAGCCGTTCTCGCGCAGCTCGGCGAGCTGGCGCTTGGCAGCCGGCGTAAAGTCGACGCCGTCGGCGCGGTAGACCTTGGTGGCAACAGCCTCGAGGGCGTCGGCCACATCGGCACCGTCCTCGTAGGCAAACTTGAGCTCGCTCGGCTGCTCGATCAAGCGCATGACCTCATCGGCCAGGTCGAGCGCGCCCTCGCCGCCCTTGGCCCAGACCTCGGAAAGCTTAACGTTGACACCCAGCTTCTGGCACTCGGACTCGATGAGGGTGAGCTCGGCCTCGGTGTCCGTCGGGAAGCGGTTGATGGCGACCACGCAGGGCAGACCGTAGACGTTCTGGATATTGTCGACGTGGCGCAGCAGGTTGGGCATACCGGCCTTAAGGGCCTCGAGGTTTTCCTCGTTAAGATCGGCCTTGGCAACACCGCCGTTGTACTTAAGGGCGCGAGCGGTCGCGACGACCACGACGGCGTTGGGACGAACGCCCGTCATGCGGCACTTGATGTCCAGGAATTTCTCGGCACCCAGGTCGGCACCAAAGCCGGCCTCGGTAATGGCGACATCGCCAAAACGCATAGCCATACGCGTGGCCATGATGGAGTTGCAGCCGTGGGCGATATTGGCGAAGGGACCACCGTGGACAAACGCGGGCGTACCCTCGAGCGTCTGCACCAGATTGGGCTTGAGCGCATCCTTGAGCAGTGCGGCCATAGCTCCCTGGGCCTTAAGGTCGCGTGCACGGACGGGCTCGCCGGCATAGCTGTAGCCGACAACGATCTCGCCCAAGCGCTCCTTAAGATCGTTGATGCTCGTGGACAGGCACAGGATCGCCATGACCTCGGAGGCAACGGTGATATCGAAGCCGTCCTCGCGCGGCACTCCCTGGGCCTTGCCGCCAATGCCATCGATGACATGGCGCAGCTGACGGTCGTTCATGTCGACAACGCGCTTCCAGGTGATGCGCTTAACGTCGATGCCGAGCTGGTTGCCCTGCTGAATATGGTTGTCGAGCATGGCAGCCAGCAGGTTGTTGGCGGCACCGATAGCATGGAAGTCACCGGTAAAGTGCAGGTTGATGTCCTCCATGGGGATGACCTGGGCCCAGCCGCCACCGGCGGCACCGCCCTTGACACCAAAGACAGGGCCGAGCGAAGGCTCACGCAGGGCCACAGCGCTCTTGACGCCGCGACGGCGCAGGCCATCGGCCAGGCCGATGGTCGTGGTGGTCTTGCCCTCGCCGGCGGGCGTGGGATTGATAGCGGTCACGAGGACAAGCTTGGCCTGGTGATCAGTTGGCTCGTTGAGCAGAGAGTAGTCGACCTTAGCCTTGTCGAAGCCGTACGGAATCAGGTGCTTTACGTCGACGCCGGCGTTCTTGGCAACCTCGGTAATGGGCAGCGGCGTGACGGAACGTGCGATTTCGATGTCAGTAGGCATGGGCGGTCCTTTCGTTACCGGATGAGAAAAAGACCAATTCAGCATAGCACGGGCGCACAATAGTAAAACACCCACAACCGACAAACGGCGATATGTTTATCCAATGCTCAGCGATAGCCTACAAACCCGTCCTAAACGGTCGGCTCAATTCCTAAGTGCTCAAAGGTGCGAAGCGTTGCCTGGCGGCCCTGGGGCGTGCGAATCATCAAACCGCACTGCAGCAGATAGGGCTCGTAGACATCCTCGAGCGTTCCCGGGTCCTCGCCAACCGCGCTGGCAAGCGTCGTCAGGCCCACGGCACGGCCGGAGAACGTCTTGGCAAGCGTCTCCAAGATGCGAATATCCATCCAGTCCAGGCCGAGCTCGTCAATCTCGAAGAACTCGAGCGCCTGACGGCAGATATCGAGCTCGATAGGACCGTTGCCGCGCACCTGCGCATAGTCGCGCACGCGTTTGAGCAGACGGTTAGCCAAGCGCGGCGTGCCACGCGAGCGCGAGCCGATCTCGAGCGCGCTGGGATGGTCGATTGTCACGCCCAAAATGGTCGCCGAGCGCGTCACAATCTGGGCGAGTTCCTCGACGGTGTAGTAATCCAGACGATACGAGATGCCAAAGCGATCGCGCAGTGGACCCGTGAGCATGCCCGAACGGGTCGTGGCCGCCACCAGCGTAAACTTGGGAATATCCAGGCGAATCGAGCGCGCCGCCGGGCCCTTACCGATCACGATATCGAGCGCAAAGTCCTCCATCGCGGGATACAGAACTTCCTCGACCGAACGGTTCAGACGGTGAATCTCGTCGATAAACAGCACGTCACCCGGCTGCAAGTTAGTTAGGATGGCCGCGAGGTCGCCGGTGCGCGCAATAGCGGGGCCGCTCGTCGTCTTGATCTGAGCGCCCAGCTCGTTGGCGATAACCGTGGCCAGCGTGGTCTTGCCCAGACCCGGAGGGCCCGAGAAGATCACGTGGTCGAGTGTCTCACCGCGGCTCTGCGCCGCCTCGATAAGCACGCGCAGGCTCTGCTTGATGTGCTCCTGGCCACAGTAGTCATCCAGGCGCTGGGGGCGCAGAGTACGGTCCACATCGAGGTCCTCGGGCGTCAGCTCCGAGCCCACCATGCGCTCGCCATGCGCCATGGATGCCGCCGGCGAGTTACCGGGCGTAGCCCACAGGTCCTGAGAGTCATCGGCTTCCCACATCACGCATCCATTCCGAGTCGCTTAAGCGCCGCGCCGAGCAGATCCTCGACACGCATATTCTGCCCATCATACCCGCTCAGGGCAACATCGGTCTCCTGCGGGCTAAAGCCCATGGAAAGGAGCGCCGCACGGGCGTCATCGATCGCCGAAGGAGCGGCGGCGGGAACCGGCATCGCAACCTGGCCGGGAATCACGTCGACCGGCACAAAGCCCTTATCCTTGGCAAAGGTGCTCTTGAGCTCCAGGATCAGACGCTGCGCGGTCTTTTTGCCCACACCGGGAACCTTGGCCATACCCTTGTCGTCCTCGGCCATCACCAGGGAATACAGCTGTCCCACGGTATAGGTGGAGAGCACGGCAAGCGCCAGGCGCGGGCCAACGCCCGACACGGACACGAGCCGATCGAACATCGTGCGCTCGTCCTTGGAGGCAAAACCAAAGAGCGTCATGGCATCCTCACGCACCTGCATACGGGTATAGAGGCGCACCTCGCCGCCGGGTGCAGGCAGCGTGGCGGCAGTGCTGCCCGAGATGCCGAGCTCAAAGCCCACGCCCGATACATCGACAACGGCCGAGCTCATCGTGGCCTCGACAAGCGTTCCATGGAGCTGGGAGATCATCAGTATCCGGTTCCTCTCTGTTGATAGAACTCGCCACCGGTAAGCGCCCGGGTGCGGCTGAGGTTAACGTGACAGATGGCGCAGGCCAGAGCATCGGCGGCATGGTCGGGATGCGGGTCGTGATCGAGCTGCGTGAGCGTACGAACCATATACGCGACCTGCCGTTTGTCCGCGGCGCCGGTGCCCACAACGGCCTGCTTAATCTGCATAGGCGTGTACTCGCCAATCTCGAGCGCGCACTCCGAAAGAGCCACGAGCGCAGCACCGCGGGCATGCGCCGTGGGGATGGCCGAGCGGACGTTGGCGCCAAAGTAAATGCTCTCGATAGCAGCGGTATCGGGTCGATAACGCTCCACGACACCCTTGAGGTCGCGGGCGATGTGAGACAGGCGCACCGCGAGCGGGCTTCCGGCACTGGTCTCAATACAGCCGTAGGCACGGCAGCGAACCTCGCCGCGTCGCTCCTCGATAATCCCCCAACCCGTATGGGCCAAACCGGGGTCAATGCCCAAGATAACCAAGCCGACCTCCCCTCGTCACCAGCACAGCACAAGGCAAGGCCCCGCGCATCATTCACGAACGTCTGTTCTAGAATAACACAACGCTAGCCCTATAAGTCAGCCGAGATCGAATTGTAGGTTGAGTATACGCAAGCGAGCGCCCGCCAGAGCGAGCAAGGTGCCTTGAAAGAGGAGGGCATTGACCTGGCGGTCATGTCCGACGATTGAAAGGCAGATTGCCGCTCTGGCGGGCGCGCAGCGACCTAGTTCTGAGAGAAGAACGGGAATTGTCGGGGATCAACCGGCGGCTGCGGCATCGGCCCGCCTTGTGGGCCACCCTGCGGTCCGCCCTGGCCGCCCATCATCTTTTCGATGGCGTCCTGGACCTCGCCCTCAAACTTTTTCATGCCCTCATGCAGGCGACGCTGGCCATCCTCGGAGCGCAGCTCCTCCATCTGCTCGGGCGAAATGCCCAACAGGTCACCCAATATGCCCATCATCTCGCCGCGCATGCGCTCGCTTGTATCCTCGTCGGCAAAACGACGCACCTCGGCGCGCGCCAGTGAATCGACCGTCATGCGCTCCTTACCGCTCAGCCCCAGGTCGGACCACGCGAGCATGTACGGCCAGGCGCGCTCGACAAACGAACGGGCCGAGACGATCGGCGCCGTCGGCAGCATGCGGCGGGCGACCTCGCCCTGACGCACGAGCATCAGCAGCAGCGAGCATGCCTCGGGCTTGCCGGCGGCCATCGGGATGTCGTCGAAGGGTCGGTTGCGGTCCACGTGCGCCTCGAGCGTGCCATCGACCTCGCCCGGCTCGAGCCCACCGAGCAGCTGCGCCGCGCGATCGAGCATGTCGACCGGGCCGTCGAGCGTCGAGAGCGCCCGCGCCAGTACGCGCTCCATGCAATCTTCCACCGCGTTGAGCGTCACGAGCTCCTGCGGCACCACGGCAGACGTACGGTTGCGCACGCGCGCCACAAACTCGAGGGTCGACAGATACACATCGCCAAAGGGCGCGTAATCGCCCTGGTAGCCACCGCAAAGCGCCGGTGCCGCTAACGCGTACTCGGTCTTGGAAAGCGGGCTCAGAGCCATCGCGCCCAGCTCGAGCGCCGTGTCCTCCAACATGAGGCCCAGCGTACGCGAACGCAGGCGCTCGGCATCGCCCGCCGACACATCGCGGTCGAGCACGCGCGCCGCATCCGGCGCATCGCGCTCAACCGTGCGAATATGCAGGCGCTCGGCAATGGCGCGAACGGCGGCGCAACGGGCGGCTTCGGCCTCTTCCTGCGCCGGCGTAAAGATGCGGTTGCGGTCCAACACCAGGCCGATCACGTTGCGCGAGCCCAATGCATCGACAGCCAACGCCGCAAGCAAAGAAGACGGCAGATCGCCCTCGAGCGCCACCACGGCGCGCGACGTGCCATGGGCACGGGCGTTATCGCGCACGGCGAGCACCAGCGCCTGCCACAACCACTCCTCGGAACGAAACTCGGGCAGTTCGTGGTCCTCCAAAGCATCGAGCATTACGCCGCGCTGAATCTCCTGAACCAGCAGGCTCTCCTCAAAGCACGGCGCCTGGGCCACCACGCGCCCGCAGTCGTCGAGCACAAACGAGCCGCCGGTATACACCGACTCGTCGTACGCACCGACCGGCGCCATGCAGGCAAACCATACGCTGCGCTTGGAGGCGATCTTGCGGTAGGCACCGCTGCGAACGGCGGCAATGGCGGCCGTCTCACGGTCGGTCATGTCAAACGCGTTGAACTGAAAATAGGCGATAAGGTCGACGCCGGTCGGCAACATCTCGAGCTCGCGGTCCAAGTCGAAGATCACGGCGATACGCACGCCGTCCACGTCAAAGACCGGCGGCGCCCAACGGGCATCGCCGGTCCCACCGCGCTGCAGGGCAATGCTCGAACGGGCCGGCACCACATGGCCGTCCTTGAGCATCATGTAGTCGAGCAGGGGCTGGCCCTCAAACGAAACCGCCGCGGGCACGATGCAGATCATATCGAGTTCTTGGATACGCTCGGCGACGCCGGTCAGGCCCGTCAGCATGTCGTGCTCAAAGTCGGCAGCGCCCACCAAGCCGCCGGGCAGAGCGCCCATAAAGAGCGGAGCCGGGACGCACAGCACGCGCGCCCCGCGCTCGTGGGCCAAACGGGCTTGGTCCTCGATGCGACCGCAAATGCCCTCAATATCACCCAGGCGCATATCGATCTGTGCAAGTGCGAGCTTCATGGCTCAGCCCTTTCCGTCGTAAACCATCGTTGTCGTAGTAAAAGCGCCGGCCGCATGATGCAGTCGGCGCTCGCATGTGCATATGCTAGCTATGATACCCCGAGCGGGGGCGCGCTCCTAGAACGTCGCGGACCACAGCCCGTGCAGGTTGCAATAGGCATAGACGGTACCGGTCTTGGAGCCGCCGGCAAAAAACGTCGCGGGCTTCATGCCGGGCTCAAGGTAATGGACCTCCAGACGGCCCTCGGCCTCAAGGGCAATCCACTCAATATAGTGCTCGGGCAGGCTGGGATGCTCAACCGAGCCCACGCGTGCGCGGATCACGTGACCGTCGCGCTCGCTCTCAACGACCGGCACGTGCTTTTCGAGCGCCGCATCCTCGGTGTTCGCGGTCAGTTCCGTGCAGCCGGCAGGGGTCGCAACGTCGTCGCCAAGGGCGGCGATAAGCTTGCCATCGGGGTCCTTAAAGAATTTCGCCATGATGTTCTCCTTTGCTGATGTGCCAATGTTCTCGATGGTTCTTATGCCCAAAGGCAGGCGAACCATCCACGGCATGGCAAATGAACACATAACGGGCAGGGACGATGGGACAGCGCGTACTATCCGCCCTGGCGGCCCCACCCGAGCGGGCTAGCGCCCGTCGCCGCCCAGCAGCGCTAGAACATCCTCGCGGGTAAACAGCGCCGACGAGATGCCGTCGCCGCCGAGCACGCTGTTGACCAGGTCGCGCTTGGACTCCTGCATCTGCATAATGCGTTCCTCGATCGTGTCCTTGGCGATGAGCTTGTACACGGTCACGGCATGCTGCTGGCCAATGCGGTGGGCGCGGTCAGTCGCCTGGTCCTGCGCCGCCACGTTCCACCACGGGTCGTAGTGAATGACCACGTCGGCCGCCGTCAGGTTAAGGCCCACGCCGCCCGCCTTGAGCGAAATCAAAAAGACCGGAACCTCGCCCGCTTGGAACTGCGCGACCATCTTGGCGCGACTCTCCTTAGACGAAGCGCCCGTAAGCTTAAGGAAGGCGATGTCCTCCTTGGCCAAGCGCTTGCCGATGATATCGAGCATGCCCGTAAACTGGCTGAACAACAGGATGCGATGCCCGCCGTCAAGTGCGCCGTGCACGAGCTCCATGCACGTATCGAGCTTGGCGCTCCCCGCCTTGTAATCCTCGTAGTGTAGACGCGGGTCGCAGCAGATCTGGCGCAGCTTGGTGAGCTCGGCGAGCACCTTGAGCTTGTCTTTCTTAAACTCGGATGCCTCGCGGTGCTGCACCTGCTGGGCGATGCGGTCCTGGTTTGCCAGGTACAGCTTGCGCTGCTCGCCGGTGAGCTGAGCCAAGACGGTGTCCTCGATCTTCTCAGGCAGATCGGCCACCACGTCTTCCTTGACACGGCGCAGCACAAACGGCGACACGAGCGCCTGCAGGCGAGCAGCGTTGTCACCCTCGGCGTGCTCGACCGGGCTTTCGAAGCGCTTGGCAAACGACTCGCGCGTGCCAAGCAGGCCCGGCATCAAAAAGTCGAAGATGCTCCAGAGCTCGGACAAGCGGTTTTCGATGGGCGTGCCCGTCAGGGCAAAGCGCACGCCGGCAGGCAGGCGCTTGGCGGCGCGCGCCACCTGCGTGAGCGGGTTTTTAATGTACTGGGCCTCATCGAGCACCACGCGGACAAAGTCCTGCTCGACGTACTCGTCGATATCGCGCCGCATAAGGTCATACGACGTTACAACCACGTTGTGCTCGGCCACGCCGGCAATTTGCACGCGACGCTGGGCCTTGGCGCCCACAATGGCGCACACGTCGAGCGACGGGGCAAAGCGCTCCAGCTCGGCGGTCCAGTTGTACACAAGCGACGCAGGGCACACCACAAGCGTGGGCTTAGCGTCCCCCGCTTCCACGCGCGCCAGGATATGTGCGATCATCTGCAGCGTTTTGCCCAGGCCCATATCGTCGGCCAAGATGCCGCCGAGGCCCAGGTGCTCGAGCGAGCCGAGCCACTGGTAGCCGTCGACCTGATAGCCGCGCAGTGTGGCCTTGAGCGAGACCGGCACCGTAAAGTCCATCTTGCCGAGCGTATCCAAGCGCTCGACGGTGCGACGGAATGCAGCGTCGCGATCGGCTTCGAGCGCGGGCGTGCGCGCAAGCATGCTGTCGACGAACAGGGTACTCGACGCGGGAAGCGACACGCCGTCGAGCAGGTCGACAGCATCGACCCCCAGATCATCGGCAAGGCCAAACGCGGCACGAGCGCCCTCGTCCAGGCGAACGATGTCGCCAGACGTAAGGCGAGCGAACGTCTGGTGGCGCTTGTAGGAGTCCAGATAGATGGCAAGGTCTGCCGCCGAAAGCCCGCTCGCGCCCAGTTCGACATCGAGCAGGTTGCTCTTGACGGTCGCGCGCACCGAAAGCTTGGGCGCAGGGCGGACCGAGACCTGGCGCAGGCGGTCGCTGAGCATAACCTCGCCCAACTCGGACAGGGCAGACAGGCCCTCGGTCAGCAAGCGGAACAGGCTCTCGTCATCGCGTTCCTCAAACGCCAGGCCGCTCTCGTAAAAATCGAAATACAGGGCCGCCGTGTCCATAACGCGAAACTCTGCTACCTCGTCGCGCGGCGGCACGCCCGGGCGCTGCTCTTCGAAGGGGCTGCCCGGAGCGCCCAGACTAAAGAGATCTGCCGACCAGTCGCCGTAGGTAACCGTAATTTTGCAGGTCACAAGCCCATCGTCGACGCCGATCGCCATGGCAAAGCTCGGCTCGGGCGCCACGGTATCGAGCGCAGCGGGCGCGGTAAGGTCGGTATAGTCGCGCAAAATGGGTAGAGCCATACGACAGAACTCCCCCACCTGGTCGGCAGCGATATGAACCGGCGTGCGACAGGGCAGTAAGCGCGATAGGAACGGCGCCGCATGCTGGGCAAACGCCACATCGGTGCGGCGCGCGCGGCGGGTGTCGACCAGATAAGCTACGTCGCCCGAAGCAAAGCAGTATGCATCGGCCGGCAGGCGCAGATCGTAGCTGCCACCAGCCGCCGGCGCGATTTTAGCAGCAAGGAGCGGGGGGCGCTTAGACGGCGCCTCGTCCTCCCCTTCCGGAGGCATCTCGACCGCCACGTCATAGGTGCGATGCGTCGACGTCCCCCGCGACCAGGCGGGCTCAAAGGAGATGGTCTGGCCACGCAGCAGGTCCAGCACATATACGATGCTATGCCCGGACAGCGGCAACTGACGCTCGGCGACAAAACCGCTGCGGGCAAAGTCGTACGACGCCGAACGCGAGCTTGTGATGTCATCGAGATAGGCAACTGTCGTCACGACAAGGCTGAGCAGCTTTGTCGACGCGTCTTCGAAGGCTTCGGGCGTATGGACAAACGTGAGCTTCTTGCCGTACGAGAAGGTGCCGCCGCGCACGTAGGCATCGGCCATGCCGTCGATGTCCTTGACCACGTAGGAGACCGATCCACAGCGAATGCGAAGCTCGAGCGCCCAGCTAAAGCGGTCGGCAAACAGTGGATTGTAGTACGGCACCAGCGAGGGCTCCAACACCGCCTTGGGGGCATCGGGATCCACACTGCTGGCGAGCTTGCGGCGCATGCTCGCCAGCTCATCCATGCGCGCGTCCGAAAGATCGGAGAGCGCCGCCATGAGGCTGGGACTCGTGGGGACGGGCGCCGGAAAGGGAAAGTTGGGATTGACGGCCGGCGCTTTGGGCGCGGTGCGCGCGGGCTGTTTCGGCTGCGCCGTAAACGTGCGGACCGGCGTGCGCAAACCTTCGACGGGCTCGGCGCCGCTGGCATCCAAATACGCCAGAGCCGTGGCAATAGCGTGCTTGCACATACCGGGGTAACGATAGGCGGCGGGGCAATCGCAGTCGTAGTCGATCACCTCGTGCTCGTCCATGTCGAGCGCCACGTGCGTCTTGTACAGGTCGCCGCGCGAACCGCGCACCGAGCCCTCAACCGTCACGTTTTTGGAGAAACGCGAGCCGCTGTCCTCGATCGACAGTACGGCGCCGTTGAGCATGAGCGAACGCCCCTTCATAAAGGTGCCGCTCAGCGCCGCCTCTTTCCGGAGCGCCTGCACAAACGTCCCCTGCGCCATCACTTCCTCCAATCTCACCCGGGGTAGCTTAGATAACCGTCACGCGGCCTTGGTTGCCGACGATGGCCTTTGCCTCTGCCAGCAGCGGAATCGAGCGTGCGTTGACCTTGGCTGGTACCTCGGCACGTAGCACGCGCCCGTCGACTTGCTCAATAAAGATCTCCACGCGGTCGCCGCCCGGGTTGGTGGTGAGCACCGTGGCCAGGCGCGCCATATTGCCCTGGCTAAAGCGGCCGTTGGGCACCATGACCTCAAACACCTTGGGCTTGTTGTTCTCCTCGTTGAGCTCCAGCGGCACGATCTCCTGCGCGA
>USOG01000014.1 GCA_900556365.1 uncultured Collinsella sp. | reverse complement strand
GTGGCAAAAAAGCCTCAGCACGCTCAGAACAACCAGCGCAGTCAGCAGGGCAAACAGGGCCAGCAGCAAAAGCGCGGTGGCAAGGCCCAGAGTGGGCACACCACGCATACCCCAGCAGCGCCCGTCCGTCCCTGGCGTCCGGGCCGCGACAAGTTCCTCCCCGTCAGCCGCGCCGATATGGACGCGCGAGGCTGGGACCAGTGCGACTTCGTCTACATCTGCGGCGACGCCTACGTGGACCACCCCAGTTTTGGCATGGCCATCATCAGCCGCGTACTCGATGCACACGGTTACAAGGTGGGCATTATCTGCCAGCCCGACTGGACCGATCCCGCCAGCATCACGGTGCTCGGTGAGCCGCGCCTGGGCTTTTTGGTCAGCGCCGGTAACATGGACTCCATGGTCAACCACTATTCGGTGACCAAGCACCGCCGCCACACCGATGCCTATACCCCCGGTGGCGAGGAGGGGCGCCGTCCCAACCGAGCCGTCACGGTCTACGGCAACCTTATCCGCCAGACGTTCAAGGATGCCCCCATCATCATCGGCGGCATCGAGGCGAGCCTGCGCCGTCTGGCCCACTACGACTACTGGCAGGACAAGCTCAAGCGCTCGGTATTGCTCGACTCGGGCGCCGACATCCTCATCTACGGCATGGGCGAGCACGCGATTGTCGAGATTGCCGACGCGCTCGACGCGGGGCTGCCCGTCGATCAGATCACCTATATCAACGGCACCGTTTACCGCACGGGTTCGCTCGACGAGGTCTACGACTACGACCTGCTGCCCAGCTGGGACGACCTTGCCGCCGACAAGCTCAACTACGCACGCAGCTTCAATGTGCAGCAGCAGAATATGGACCCCATCACCGGACACCGCCTGGTAGAGCCCTACCCCAACAGCGTCTATGTGGTGCAGAACCCGCCATCGGCGACGCTCACCACCGACGAGATGGACGAGGTGGCCGAGCTCCCCTACGCACGCGATTGGCATCCCGATTACGACGCAGCGGGCGGCGTGCCGGCCTTTGCCGAAATCAAGTTTTCCATTAGCTCCAACCGTGGCTGTTTTGGTGAGTGCTCATTTTGCGCCCTCACCTTCCACCAGGGGCGCGTGCTGCAGATGCGCAGCCACGATTCGATCATGCGCGAGGCCGAGCTGCTCACGCGCGATCCCGAGTTTAAGGGCTACATCAATGACGTGGGCGGACCGACGGCCAACTTTAGCCGCCCTGCCTGCGACAAGCAGCTCAAGCACGGCGTGTGCAAGAATAAGCGCTGCCTGTGGCCGAGCGTGTGCAAGAACATGGTAGTCGACGAGAGCGGCTACACGCAGCTGTTGCGCGACCTGCGCCAGCTGCCGGGCGTCAAGAAGGTCTTCGTCCGCAGCGGCATCCGCTTTGACTACACCATGGCCGACGCCTCGGACGAGTTTTTGCGCGAGCTGCTGGAGCACCATGTCTCGGGCCAGCTGCGCGTAGCGCCCGAGCACGTGAGCGACGCGGTGCTGTCCGTGATGGGCAAGCCGAGCCGCGCCGTCTACGATGCGTTCTGCCGTAAATTTGAACGCCTGAACCGCGAATACGGACTCAAGCAGTATGTGGTGCCGTACCTGATTTCGAGTCACCCCGGTTCAACGATGAAGGAAGCCGTGGACCTTGCCGAAGCCGTGCGCGACATGGGCTACATGCCCGAGCAGGTGCAGGACTTCTACCCCACGCCGTCCACCATGTCGACCTGCATGTACTACACCGGCGTGGACCCGCGCACCATGCAGCCGATCTACGTGGCGCGCGACCCGCACGAGAAGGCCATGCAGCGTGCGCTCATCCAGTATCGCAAGCCCGAGAACTACAAGCTTGTGCGCGAGGCGCTGGAAAAAGCCGGCCGCCGCGATCTGATCGGCTACACCAAGCATTGTCTGATTCGTCCCGTACCGCCACGCCCGGGCGAGACGTCTGCTGGCGGTGGGCATGGCACCGGCAAGAAGGGCGGCAAACCGCATGGCGGCGGCGCTGGCAAGGGGCCCAAGGGCAGCAAGGGCCACGGCGGCATGTCGCGTGCGCAGAACACTGCCGGTCGCAATCGCGCGGCCCAGGGACGTCAAGGCGCCAACGGAGGCGGACGCCGCAACTAGGGCAGCGGTGCGCTCGCTGCGTCCGTCCTACACGCGTGGTGCAGCGAGCGCATTGCCTCTACCAGCACAAAGCCGGCGATGGCAACCGTGACCGCCACGTCGAACGGCGTGTTCACAAACCAGAGCAACGTCATGAGATACGACCCGGCATTAAAGGCAAAGTGCAGCAGGATCGTGTAGCGGAGCTTTCCGGTCGTCACGAGCACCCAACCAAAGATGAGGCCGGCGGCACCCGCGTAGCAACCCTGCACCCAATTCATGTGCATAAAACCGAAGATTGCCGCCTGCAGCACAATCGCCGCGGCGATACCCCACGTGCTTGGGGCCGCCCAGGGCACCATGGCGCCGTCCTGCGCGCTCGCACGACGCCGGCGCTTCCAAAGTGGGCGGCACTGCGGATTAAACGCTCGGAGCGAAAACTCAAAAATAATGCCGCGCACCAGCAGCTCTTCACAAAATGGGGCGCCGAGCACCGTAGTCAGGACGGCGAGATAGTTGGTGTCGCCCATGCCTGTTTCCTCGACAAGCTCGCTGTAATCGGCCGCCGCCTCGGGCAACAGCGACAGCACGGCGTCGGTCACGTAGCCAACGACCACCTGCAGGGCCAAGCCAATCACGATAACGCAGGCGATGCGTTTCCACGCCCCACGCGCTCCCCCGCCGAGCGGGTGCTCGCTTTGCCGGCGTGCCATAAACGAACGCGGCCACAGATAACGCCACCACAGCAGCGCCATCAAAAACGATGCTGTCTGCGCGACGGCCTGAAGCAATTGAATGTCGAGGTCATCGATCGAAAAACCCATGAACACCGATGCGACGCCAAGGGCGGAAAACAAAACGACGCTCAGGGCAATATCGGCAGCAACGACGCCAAAACAGGCAAGCGCCCAAATCATCGCATTGAGCATGCCAACCTCCTCCCGACGACTAGTCATTGGGAACGTTCTTCAACGACTAGCTGTTGGGGACAGTCTTTGCCAAAAGCCCCGTTGGGCGAGATGTCGAACGGGAAGGTGCCGCAGCGATTGAACGCGGCGATAAACATGCGGATGGCGTTGGACGGCGTGGTGCCCACGAGCTGAGTTGCCGCCGCGAAGGCTGCCTTCTCCTCGGGCAAGACCTTCGCGACTACGGGGGTCATGTGTTCTGCCATGGCGCTTCCTTTTTGAAACGACGGTGGTGCGGATAGATGCGGGCCACGCGGCTGGGCGACGGGCTGTGAAGGCAACCCGATTGGCCCGCATCCGGAGTTTGTTTCTGCGGCGTTGGTATTACTTGGTATTCCAAAGTATTACCCCGCAGATAGAATACCACACAAGACCCCATGGGGACGGAGGAAAACGAATCATTTTGTTGCTGAGTTAGTTTTAGAGCGTGATGATGTCCGAGATATCGAGGGCCTGAGCGTCGGCGGCGTCGTGCGTGGCAAGCAAGAGCGTGCGGCCGTCGAGCAGGTCGAGCACGACCTTGGTCGTCGCATCGCGCGCGGCGGCATCCAGGCCGGTAAAGGGCTCGTCAAGAATCACCACGCCGCCCGGGCACAGCAGGGCTCGAGCAATCTCGACGCGACGGCGCTGCCCGCCCGAAAGCTCGGCCACGCGAGCATCCACATCGACTCCCGGCACCAGCAGGCGCAGCAATGCCGCGGCGCTCGAAGCATCCACACGCGCATCGGCGCACACCAGCACGTTATCCAGCGCCGAGGCGGACTCGGCCAAGCGTGCATCCTGAAACACCATCGAGCACGGCGAGCACTCCCCCGCTGCCAACGAAAGCAGCGTCGACTTGCCCATGCCCGAAGCACCCATCACACAGATGCGCCCACCCGCAGGCACGTTGAGCACCAGACCGTCCAGCGCCGGCGCCCAGGGCGCGCGATCGCCCACGGCAAGCGCAAGCTCCGCCGCAGCGCCATCGCTCGCAGCCCCCGCACGCCCGCGAGCGCCGCGCCCATGTGCCCGCACGGCCGCGCGCCACGCCACGGGTCCCGAAATCTGCAGCAGCCACACCAGCACGCGCTCACACGCCCACGAGGCGGCAACGACCAGCACGGTCCACGCCAGCAGATCAGCCGTCTCAATCAAAAGCTTTGCCTGATAGATGCGCTCACCCACGGTACCCACCGCCATGCCGATCAGCTCGGCTGCCACGCCGGCCTTCCAGCTCATGCCGATCACGGCCCGGGCACACGAAAGCACAAACGGCAGCACCTCGCGCCAGGTGTGGGCGCAAAACAGGCGCCAGCCGCGCACGCCATGCAAACGGAACATCTGCTCCAGCGGCTTATCCACTTGTGCCAAGCCCTCGGCCAGCGAGAAATATACGCCCGGCAGCGCCATCAAAAAGACCGCCGCGATACTCACACGTGCCGATCCCAGCCAAATAAGCAGCAGGACCACCACGCAGGCAACCGGTGTCGCCTTAACAAACGAAAGTGCCGGAGCCACCAGGCGCGCAAACGCACGCGAACGTGACGAAATCCCGGCAAGCACGCCACCACACACCGCGGCAAGCGCCAGCCCGCCCAGTATCCGCGCGCCCGAGCCCACCAAAATCGCCCAGGTACCGCCATCGCACACCAGGCGCAGCAGCGCCAAGGCAACAGCACCCGGCCCCGGCAAGATCAGTGGCTGCGCCACCAGCGCCGCCGCGAAGACCCACACGGCAAGCCAAAAGGCGGCGACGGCATCTGCTGCCGCCACCGCCTTCATACGCTCTGTCATTTGTCGAGCAAACGCACGCACGGGCTACTCCATGTAGTAGAAATCGTCAGCCGGAAGTTTACCACCCACGGCACTCGCGTCCGCGTCGGACAGCACCTGCAGATACCCGCTAAGTGCCGCCCTCATATCCTTGCCCGTCTGGCAGACAAGCATGCACCCGGGAATCGCCTTCTCGGCGATCTTGGCGTTGTCCACGACGCCGGCATCGACCACGGCCTGCGCCCAGTCTGCCGGCGCCGCATTGACAGCCCTAACGCTCGCCGCATGGCAGCTCAAGAACTCCGCCACAGCCTCGGGATGTTCCTCGGCAAACGCGCGGCGCACCACGGTCACACCCGTCAGCAGGCGCGAGCCCGTGTCACCCGCCAGCTCATCCCACACATCGGTCAGACTTACCGGCGCCGACAGCTTGCCTTCGCTCTTGGCGATGGCAGCGGTCTTGAACGGCTCCGGCAGCACGCCCACGGCAGACGGATCGGCAAGCAGGGCCGACAGCACCTCGGTGGGCTCGCTCTTAAACTCGAGCGTCACCTGGCCGGTCAGGCCCGCGCGCTCCAGCAGGTAGTTCATGACGTACTCCGGCGTGGTGCCCTTGCCCGTCATATAGACGGTATGGCCCGCCAAATCGCCAAACGAGGTCACGTCCGCATCGCCCGTCACCACGCTCAGCACACCCAGCGTGTTGATGTCGATGACCTGCACCGCGCCCTCGGTCTTGTTGTAGAGCACGCTCGCCACGTTGGCGGGCACCAGGGCAATGTCGATATCGCCCTGAATGACCTTGGGCACAATCTCATCGGCGGCAGTATTCATCGCAAAGTCGAACTCATTGTCCGTCTCGCCATCGGCCGCCCGGTCCATAAACTGCACCAGACCAATCGAGGTCGGCCCCTTGAGCGAGGCGACGTGCACCTCGACCGGCTCGGCAGCAGCACCGGCGCCGTCCGTGGCAGCCGAGCCCGCGGCGGACCCGGCACCGGCAGCCCCGCCGCCACAGCCCGCGAGCGCAAGCGACAGCGCACCCGCGGCGAGCGCCGAGGCAAACCCCCGGCGCGACATCTCAACATTAAACGCGCGCATCGCTAACACGCCCCCTCGTTGGGCATCGCCCATGCGTGATGGTCGGTATGCAGCAGCTCCTCGGCCAGCGGCGAGAGCGGCTCGCCCAAGAACTCGCGGTAGCACGCCTGGACATCGGGATTCTCGTGCGAGAAGCGAATGTCCGCAGCGGCATCCAGGCCCCAGAGCACCTGGCCACGCTCGGCTGCCAGCTCGCAGCCGTCGTGGATGGGCTGACCGCCGCCACCGACGCAGCCGCCCGGGCACGCCATGACCTCAACGAAGTCATAGCTCACACGGCCGTCGCGAATCGCGTCGAGCAGACGGGCAGCGTTGCCCAGTCCGTGTGCCACGGCGACGCGCACCTTGGTGCCATCGATATCGGCCACGGCTTCCTTCCAGCCGTCCAGGCCGCGCACATCGGTAAAGAAGTCGGCGTCGGGGTTCTTGCCCGTCACCAGGTAATAGGCCGAGCGCACGGCGGCCTCCATCACGCCGCCCGTGGCGCCAAAGATCACACCCGCGCCCGTGCCAAAGCCCAGCGGCGTGTCGAGCGGCTCCTCAACCAGCGTGTCGACGCTCACGTGGCTCGCGCGGATCATGCGCACCATCTCGCGCACCGTCAGCGCAACGTCCACATCGGGCGTGCCGTCCTCGCCCACCATGCTCGGCAGCGCGCACTCGGCCTTCTTGGCCGTGCACGGCATCACGGACACCACAAACAGGCGCTCGGGCTCCACGCCCAGCACTTTGGCGTAGTAGGTCTTGGCGATGGCGCCGAACATCTGCTGCGGCGACCTGGACGTGGACAGGCTGTCGACAAACTCGGGGTAGCGTGCCTTCACAAAGCGCACCCAACCCGGGCAGCAACTCGTAAACATGGGCCAGCCGCGGCTGTCGCCCTCGCCCTTGGCAGCGGCGCCCAGGCGCTCGAGCAGCTCGGAGCCCTCCTCCATAATGGTGAGATCGGCCGAGAAGTCGGTGTCGAACACGTACTCAAAGCCCACGCGGCGCAGCGCGCAAGCCAGGCGCTCGACGGTAGCCTCCTCGCGCGGAATGCCGAGCTCCTCGCCCCAGGCGCTACGCACGGCCGGCGCAATCTGCACCAGTACGATTTTGTCAGGATCGGCGAGAGCATCGAACACGGTCTCGGTATCGTCACGCTCGCGCAGGGCGCCCGTCGGGCAATGCGTGATGCACTGACCGCACGCGACGCAATCGGTCTTGCCGATCGGCGTGCGCCCGCGGGTACCCACGGCGGTATGCGTGGCGCGGTTGGTCAGGTCCCAAATTCCCAGGCCCTGCACGTTCTCGCACACCTTGATGCAGCGCATGCATTTAATGCACTTATCGTTTTCGCGGATGATGGGAAAATCGAAATCCCAGCCCTCGCCCGCCAAATGCCTTTGATACGGCAGATAGAAGATACCCAGGTCGTTGGCGATGGTCTGCAGGTTGCAGTTACCGCTGCGCACGCAGCTCGTACAGCGCGAGTCGTGCTGGGACAGCAGCAGCTGCACGTTGGTGCGACGCGCCTCGCGGGCCTTGGGGCTGTTGGTGCGGACCACCATGCCATCGAGCACGTAGTTGTTACAAGCGGCAACCAGCTGGTCGCAGCCCTCAACCTCGACCACGCACACGCGGCAACCGCCGATCTCGTTTAGATCGCGCAGGTAGCACAGGGTGGGAATCTGGATGCCGACGGACTTGGCTGCGTCCAGGATCGTGGTGCGCTCGGGCACCACGACCTCGCAATTATCGATAGTGAGCTTGACCATGTTGAGTGCTCCGCTTTCGGTGTTGTCGCTGACAGTGGTTTTGTTGGGCTCTACCATTCCAAGTTCCTCCCTCCGCGGAACGCGCCAAAGCCAAAGTGATCGCAACGCAGGCAGCGACTTGCCTCCTGGCGTGCCTCTTCCTCGGTGAGGCCCTGCTCGACCAGATTCCAATCGTGGATGCGCTCGCCGGCCTCGCGCTCGCCCAGCTCGCAGCGGCCGCACTCGTGCTTGCCCTTAAACTGCACGGTCGGCAGCTCAACGTCGAGCTTTATCTTGTGGTCAAAGCCCAGGTAGCGATCGATGTTTGCCGAAGCAACGCGGCCGGCGTTGATGGCCCGGATGACGGTGGCGGGACCGGTCTGGCAGTCGCCGCCGCTAAAGAGGCCATCGAAGTTGGGCACGGCGCCATCCGAATCGGTGACCACGCAGCCCCACTTGCAGGCGATGCCCATGTCCTCAAACGGCTTGGAATCGATGTCCTGGCCAATGGCCACAAACACGCGCTCGCAGGGAATGACGCGCTCGGGCGTGGCTGCGGCACGCGGGGCCGGACGCCCACGGCGAGGCTCGCCGATAATCTGCGGCTGCACGCGCAGGCCACTCACGCGACCTTCCTCGCCCGTCTCGATAGCGAGCGGTGCGGTGAGTTCCAAAACCTCGCAGCCCTCGGCCTGGGCGCCGGCAATCTCGGCATCCTGGGCCGTCATGTCGCAGATGCGGCGGCGGTAGACGATGCTCACCTTTTCGGCACCGCAGCGCACGGCAGAGCGTGCCACGTCCATGGCCACATTGCCGCCGCCGATGACGCACACGCGCTGGCCGCTCAGGTCGGGCAGCTCGTCGTCGCCGATGGCACGCAGCATCTTGACGGCCGACTCCACGCCGGGCGCATCTTCGCCCGGAAGGCCGAGCTTCTTATCGCTGTGGGCGCCAATAGCCAGGTAGACGGCATCGAACTCGTCGCGCAGACGGGCGAGCTCCTCACCGTTCACGGAATGGTCGAGTTCCACGTCGATGCCGGCGCTCAAGATCCAGTCGATCTCGGCCTGCAGGCGCTCGCGCGGCAGACGATAGCTGGGGATGCCGTAGCGCAGCATGCCGCCCAAGTGGTGACGCTGCTCAAAGATGGTCACCTTATGGCCCATCACGGCCAGGTAGTAGGCGCAGGAAAGGCCGGCCGGGCCGCCGCCGATCACGGCGACGCGCTTACCGGTGTTGTCCACCACATGCGGCTTGTGGTCGTTGAGGTCGCTGTGCTCAACGGCAAAACGCTTGAGGGCGAGAATGTTCATGGGATCGTCGACCATGCCGCGGCGACAGTGCATCTCGCAGGGATGCTCGCACACCAGGCCGCAGACGAGCGGCAGCGGATTGTTCTTGCGGATGACCTTGACGGCGTCGGCATAGCGGCCGGCCTCGACGAGCGAAATGTACCCGGGAATGTCGACGTGCGCCGGGCAGCCCGAGACGCACGGAACGCGGGCCTCGCGGTCAAAGCCGCAGGAGCGCTCGCGGATGTGATGCTCAAAATCGTCGCGGAAGCCGCGAATGGCTGTGAGCGCCATGGCGCCGGCCTCGTAGCCGATGGCGCAGTCGCTCGAAAGGTAGATGGTGCGGGCGGTGCGCTCAATCAGGTTGAGCGTGGACTCATCGGCACGCCCTTCGAGCACATCAGCGAGCAGGTCGCTCAGCGCGCTCAGGCCCACGCGACAGGGCGTGCACTTGCCACAGCTCTGGGTGGAGCACAGGTTGACGAGCGCTGCCGTAAACTCAACGGGACACGGAGCGAGCGAACTCACCGCCAGACGACGTCCGAGCGCATCGTGCAGGTCGTCCATGACGGCCTGAGCATGGCTGCGTTCCATAACATGCAGTCGAGCCATAAGATCCCCTCTCACATGGCAGCCCGGAGGCGAGGCCGGGCGAAATTGCTACACGCAACACACTGACCTAAAAAGTTGTTTGACAACAATACGGTTCGGCAGGCGGTATGAAACGTCGTCCTCAGCGGTGAAAAAGAACATTACCGCAGATAAATGTCATATTTGATAAAACGCGTTACCAAATGACAATGCCCCGCCCACGCAATCACGTGGACGGGGCGTTGCTCCAGGCATGCGGTCAGCGACCCTATTGCTTTTACTTAAGCTCGGGCCAGTAACCCTTGTTGGCCTCGATCATGTCGTCGAGAACCTCCTTGGCGACCTTCATCGAAGGCACGGTCTTGTTCAGCGTAAAGGCCTTGAGCGCCTTCTCGTAAGAACCCTCGATCGTAGCCTCGACCACGAGCTTCTCGGAGTTCAGCTGCTGCATCATGAGACCCTGCTGGAACAGCGGAATGTTGTCGCGGCTGATGACCTCGGGGCCGTTCTTGCCAATGTAGGCAGGCAGCTCGACCATAGCGTCGTAGGGCATGTTGGGGATAGCGCCCTTGTTCTCGCAAATGACCAGGAAGCGCTGCTTGGTGTCGTTCTTCAGAGCGATAGCCAGGTCGGCAATCCAGTCGCCGTGGCTGCCCGCATAGAACGTGCTCTCGTCGATCTCGCCGGTCTTCTCGTAGTGATCGATACCGTCGAAGAGGTTCTTCTCGCGCGTCTCCTCAACCTCGTTAGCACGGGTGCGCTCGGGGTTGGAATGCTCGACGAACTCCTTCTGCTGCAGGTAGTAGTTCAGGTACGTGTTGGGCAGGTACTCCGGGAAGCACTCCATGATCTCGTACTCGCCCTTCCAGACGTAGTACCAGCTGCCCTTGGTGTGGCGGTTCTGCTCGGGATGCTCGTCGGTGGCCTCCTCGGGCTTCTTTGCCATGAGCGAGCCCATGCCCTTGAGGTAGGAATCGGGCAGCAGAATCTCATGCTCCTTGATGTACTCGCGCAGCTGCGGGAGCACCTCCTCGCCCTTGTGGCGGATCGAGGTGAACCAACCAAAGTGGTTGAGGCCAAAGTAATCGTACTCGACATCCTTCTTGTCGATATCGAGCGCGGCGCAAACCACGTCGATGATCGCGATCGGCATGTCGCAGATGTTGATGATACGAGCGTTGGGACGCAGCACGCGGCAGCCCTCGGAGACGATGGCGGCAGGGTTGGAGTAGTTGAGAATCCAGTAGTCCTTCTTGGCGTACTTCTCAACGTCATCGATCAGCTCGACCATGGGGAAGATGGTGCGCATGCCGTAGGCAAGGCCGCCGCAACCGCAAGTCTCCTGACCCACGCAGCCGTGACGCAGCGGAATCTTCTCGTCCTGCTCGCGCATGGCATAGCCGCCCACGCGCATCTGGGCAAACACGAAGCTCGCGTCGGTAAAAGCCGTCTTTTTGTCGGTGGTCACCGTGAGCTTGATGTCCAGGCCGAGGTCCTCGTGCAAAATCCAGTCCACGAGCACGCCGATCTTGCGCTGGCGCTCCTCGTTGATGTCGTACAGACGAATCTCGTCAACGTCGAGCTCGTCCTTGCGCAGAGCAATGGACTTGACGATGCCGGGGGTAAAGGTGGATCCGCCACCACACAGAGTAATGATCATTGTTTACTGCTCCTTCTCAATTGCGTTTTCGACCTTGTCGCGCATCTCGGCGACCTTCATGCCGAAGATGATCTGGATATTGTTGCCGTTGCGGTTGATGCCGCTGTTGGGCACGTGGTTAATGAGGTTCTCATCGATGAGGTCCGGGTTCTTAACGTTCACGCGAAGACGCGTAAAGCAGTTCTCGAGCTCCTCGATGTTGTCCTTGCCGCCAAGACCTGCGACCAGGTCGGCAATACCTGCATCGACGCCCTCTGCAGGAGCCGCGGCAACAGCGCCCTGCTTCACCGCAACAGATGCGGCGGCCTCGCCCTCGGCAACGGACTCGGCGAGCTCGGACTCCTCCTCGCGACCAGGCGTGTGGAGGTTGAGCTTCTTAATAAGGAAGGTGAAGAGGAAGAAGTACAGAGCGGCGTTGACGACTCCGAGCACCAGCATAACCGGCCAGTTGGTCTTATCGACACCGAGGACCAGGTTGGAAACCACGATGTTGATGATGCCGCCTGCAGTCGAAGCGGGCACGGAGAGGACCTTAAGCAGGACCAGGAAGATGCCGGAAAGAACCGAGTGAACGACAAAGAGCACGGGAGCGGCAAAGACAAAGAGGAAGTCCATGGGCTCGGTGACACAGGAGAGCACGGCGGTGATGATCAGCGGGATGATAACGGCCTTGGTCTTGTCCTTGTTCTCCTTGTAAGCAGTGAAGATAAAGGCGAGGCCAATGCCGATGTAGGGCCAAAGGTTGTTGAAGGTATAGCTGTTGAAGTAGGTGCTATCGGAGAAGGGCTGGCCCGTCATTGCCATCTCGGCGACACGGATGGGATAGGCGCCGGCGATAACCTGATCACCCAGCGTCAGGGTGCCACCCACATCGGAGAACTGGAACGGGGTGTAGATGAGGTGGTGCAGACCGGTGGGAACGAGCAGCTTGTTGAGCATGCCGTAGATAAAGAGGCCGATGTTGCCCGACTCCTTAATAATGCCGGCAACGGAGGAGATGGCGCCCTGAACCGGAGGCCAAACGATGCAGAAGCCTGCGCCCATAATCCAGGAAATGATGATCATGATCAGGAACGGGAAGCGAACGCCCGAGAACATCGAAAGGGCAATAGGGAACTGCTTGTTCGAGTACTTGTTGAACACGGCACCGGTGATGCAACCAAGGATGATGCCACCAAACACGCCGGTATCGAGCACCTGGATGCCCATAACGGTGGCCTGGCCGGTTCCGGTAAGACCGAGCATGCCGCTCGCATCGGCAAGAGAGCCGGTGGCGTTGAGCACGATGTTGTTAGCCTGCAGGAACAGGAAGAACGACATCAGGGCGATCAGCGAAGCATGGCCCTTGTTCTTCTTTGCCATGGCGCCGGCGATGCCCACGCAGAACAGAATCGAGAGGTTGTTGATGATAAACATCAGCGACTGATAGACAACGGCGCCCACAAGCTGGAACGGACCGGAGCCCAGTACGGGGACCAAAGCGCAGATGGTCTTGTTGGTCAGAATGATGCCCACGATGAGCAGAATGCCGGCAACCGAGAGGTACATCATCGGCTGAACGATCGACTTCGCGAACACCTCCAACGGCGCTTTGAAATTGAACTTCTTTTTTGCGGTCATAGCGGTACTCCCCTTCCTTTTCCGCAAATTAAGACAGATGTGCCCTGGACAAGACCGTGAGCCTTGCCTTATATCAATCGATGTGTGGGCACGTTATGCCTAGAGACCAGGTTCTCCAAGCAGGTTAACAATGTGATATGCGAGATAACTCTTCTCGGCATCGGTAACGACAACGTTATAGGTAGACGACAAGTGGGCGGCTATGGCGTCCGCGCACGAAAATGCACACGGATACGCCGTTTCATCGATTCGGAACAGCGCGTCGCCATTAATTTGCCCGGCCGTAGGATCGAGCGCTCGCTGTGCGAAAAACTGCAGGTGACGAACGAAACGTTCGTAAGGCAGCGAGGTGTCATCGAGGGTCGTGGCATAGCGCTTGGAAACAATCGCGAGCACGTCGCGAACAAGCTGGACCGAAACAATCAAACGATCGGAGCGTTGCGGCATGGTGGCGTTGACGATATGCAGCGTAATGAAGCCCTGCTCTTCTTCGCTCATCTGGATGCCCATATACTCCTTGATAATCTGCAGCGCACGGCCCGCAAGTGCATACTCCTTGCGATAGAACTGCTGAATCTCGAGCAGCAACGGATTCTCACAGGAGACGCCCTTGCGCTCGCGCTCCAAAGCAAGGCTGATATGGTCTGCGAGAGCGATAAGAATCTTGTCATTGATATCGACATTGAGCTCTCGACGAAGCATCTGAACGATGTCCTCGGAAATCACGAGGTTGACGGTGGGGATGGACTCCAAAAGATGTGCCAAGCGGTCAATCGTACGCGAATCCTGAGAAGTTCCCTTCTGCAACGCGTAGGTCTTTTCGATCGACGCCTCGTCGATGGCATCGCCGGCATGACGGCCAAAGCAGAGGCCTCGACCGATGACGATGAGCTCGGAGCCATCGTCCGAAGTGACCATTGCGACGTTGTTGTTAAAAACTCGCTTGATAACCACGGTACCCACCATAAGAATTTACTCGGAAAGCCAGACGACAGGCTCTTTAACAGCAACAGGGCCGGAAGCATGCTCACGAAGAGTCGAGTTCTCCGAACGCTCGCACACGATAACGAAGACCGTGGGATCGAAGCCGGCAGCGCGAACCGCGTCGAAATCGACCTCGACGAGGGGCTGGCCCGCGTCGACATGGTCACCCTGGGCAACAAGTGCATGGAAGCCCTTGCCCTCAAGTTTAACAGTGTCGATTCCGATGTGCAGCATCACCTGAGCAGAGCTGTCGTCGGACATAATGCCCAGCGCGTGCTCAGTCGGAAACAGCGCCGCGACGGTACCGGAAACAGGAGCGCACACCGTTCCCTCTTGGGGAACCACGGCAACGCCATCGCCTACCGCGCGACTGCTAAAAGCGGGGTCATTGGTATTTTCTAGATGAACAAGCTCGCCGGAAACGGGAGCGAGGATTTCGAACTCGGAAGCTGCAGTCGTCTGCTTATCCGAGCCCCCCATAAGGCGAGAAAAGAAACCCATGGTGGCATGTCCCTTCATAAATATAACCCAACCAAAATCAAGCGAATGCGTCCATAGAGACACACCCGTTCAAAGACTTTGGTTAGGCCCACGTCCGAGGGACTCGGTAACCTTCCGCATTTCTTTTTACGGGGGTTATTGTAGACAAGCCCAAAGCCAGAATAGTCATTATGACCGGTGAGCGGTATTTTTTCTTCGATAAACGGTATTTAAGCGGCACTTAGGGACGTTCCTTTCCCGCCGGCACCCAGGAGCACTCCTTGCAGCAATTTCGTACGCGCTAGATAAAAAGCTCGCATTCCTTCCGCACGACGCAAACCTTGCTCAGCATCTGGGAAACAGCGGATAGCTTGTTGGGATCAAGCTTGCGAGCGCCTCGCGGACATACGGCGATGCAGCGCATGCAGGAGATGCACGCCTCGCCAGCTGCTCGCCTGGGGTCGCCCTTGTCGATAGCACAAACGGGACACGCCGCGGCGCATGCACCGCAGGAGACGCAATCCCCTGTTGCCTCGGGTGCCATACGGTGACCTCCAGCTTGTTTATAAGGACGATTGCCGGGAATAGAGGGCTCGGACGCATCCTCAGCCAACAGCTTTTGCTGAATTTGCTGCGCAAACTCTGCGAGCTGCGCCGCATCCTGCGTATCCGGTCGCCCGGCAGCAAACTGACGAGCAACGGAATGCTCAGCAATAGCAGAAACCGCTGCAACCACCCTAAATCCGGCGTGCTTCGCAACGTCCTCCAGCTCTACGAGCGTGTCCTCAAACGCGCGGTTGCCGTATACACAAACCAAAACAGCCCGAGCCCCGTTGCCGCGCACCATACCCAACCGGTCAGCCACCACAGCCGGGATTCTACCGGCATACGCCGGCACAGAGATTACGGCCACGTCGTCCTCAGTCATCGAGACGGCGCTGAAATCTAGCCCGCTATCGGTCAGATCGACGGTAACGGTATTCTTGTCCAGCGCCCCGGCCACAAGGCCAGACACCTTCCGCGTTCCACCAGTCGGACTAAACACAATTTCGAATACGCTCATCGAGGCACCCTCCCCCTACGCCTGGCAACGCGTCAAGCCGTTTTTACATTCAGACAGAGTATACGGCGCATAAGGGAGCTCCCCGTTTTGGTGCGCCAGGCAGCCCGATACACCAACCCATACTGCCCGCCTTTTCGGTTTGCATAATTCCCGGTACAGATTGCATATATTTATTGATTACCGCCACGTTCTCCTGAGGTACCCCATCCCAGCACGTGCAAAAAACGGAGTATTCTGCAACGCGCTCGTGCCAACACCGCCGCGAGCGGGCAAAACTGTAGGGCGCTGCATCATTTTGGGTTCCGATATAACGAGAATGACGCACCTTTGCACCGGAAAACGGAAAAGTCTGACTCAAAACGCTCGCTAGGGATATCCGAAGGCCACCGCTGGCGACGTCGAATCGTATGCAGGCAACTCGATCTGCAGAATACTCCAAAAAATGCACGGCGCACCCCATGGGACCCATTGCCGCATGGCTGAAAACGGGCCTTCAGCATCCTCCAGTTGCATTCCTGAGCAAATCACACCGGACCAACGGTCGGATGCGGCAAACAAAAGGGCCCCGAGCGTAGTTGCTCGGGGCCCTTAGTTCGCCTCGCTCTAGCGTGCGACGCGTATGTTACTTGCGCTTGCCGCCGCCGTCGCCGGGGCGACGGGAGCTACCGCCGCGCTTGCCGCCACGATTGTTACCATAGCTGCCACGGTTATCGCGACCGCCGGCACGACCGCCGCGGGAGCCGGCCTGGTTGCCGCCACGCCCGCCGCGATAGCCGTCACGGCGCTCCTCGCGGGTGTCGTCGTAGTTGCGCCAGTCATCGCGACGATCGCGGCTGGCACGCGGGTCGCGACGATCGCGCGACTCATTCGAACGACCGGCGCCACCGCGGTTGCCGTTACCACGAGCGCCCTCGCGACGCTCGCCACCGCGGCCGCCCTCGCGGCCGCCGCGCTCGTCAAAGCGCTTGCCACCGCGGGACTCGCCGCGCCCGCCTCGTTCGCCATCGCGACCGGAGCGACGACGGTCACCCGAGCCGCGCTTGCCGCCACGCGAGCCACGGCCCTCGTCCTCGCGCTCAACACGGCGACGACCACCGCGGTCCTCGTCCTCGCGGCGACGGCGATGCGCCTCGCCCTGGAACTGCTTGGCACGACGCTCGGCACGGTTGCCGCGCGGGCCCTGCTCAACAGCACCGGCACGCTCCTCGGCAACCACCTCGCGGGCCACGCTCTCCACGGCCTCGTCCACGCGAGCCTGAACGCCCTCGCGCACGCGGGTCTTGCCGCCGCGCTTGGGACGGCTCGGACGCTCGCCGTCGCCGCGACGCTCGTCGCGACCGCGGTTGGAACGACCGGCAACATCGCCGTAATCGTCGCCGTTGCGCTTGCCGTCGCGACGTGCCTGCTCGAGCTTCTTCTTGCTCTTGGACTTGCCGCGCTTGGTCTTCTTCTTCACCTTAAAGGCCGCAGGATCGCGCTCGGGATCGACGGCGGGCGGATTGGGGCCCACATGCAGGTCGCCGGCGTCATAAATGTCGGCCGTCTTGTCCATGAGCTTCTCGATCTCGTAGAACTCATCGACGTCCTGCTCGGTCACAAACGTAATGGCCCAGCCCAGCTCGCCGGCGCGGCCCGTGCGGCCGATGCGGTGGATGTAGTCGGTCGGCTCGGCCGGCACGTCAAAGTTCACGACATAGCGCACATCGCTAATGTCGATGCCGCGGGCGAGGACGTCGGTTGCCACCAGCACGTCGACGGTGCCGTCGCGGAAAGCCGAAAGCGCGCGCTCGCGCTGGGCCTGGCTGCGGTTGCCGTGGATTGCGGCGGCCTTGATGCCCTTGCGCTCCAGACGACGGCAGCAGCTGTCGGCGCGGTGCTTGGTGCGCATAAAGACGAT
>USOG01000013.1 GCA_900556365.1 uncultured Collinsella sp. | reverse complement strand
CGCCTTGCGGCTCATCGTGTTTTTACTGGGCTTGCATTATAGCGATTGCCCTGCTGTTTGTGGTACGGAAACGGTGGCATTCGAAAGAGGTGGGACATTTGTCCCACCTTTGAGTCGTCCTTTGTCGCTATCCGCACACACCGCATTTTGCACAGGCCGAAAGTGCGGCCGGAGCCTGCGCGATGCCGCCCTTTGCCGTCTCGCGCAGGGTTGCCGGCAGGGCGTGGCCCACCGAGAGCATCACATGCGCCATCTGGTCAAACGGCACAAGGCTCTTAATGCCGGCGAGGGCGAGTTGTGCCGAGCTAAAGGCCGCTGCCACGCCGATGGCATTGCGGTTTTGGCAGGGCACCTCCACGAGGCCACCGACGGGGTCACAAACGAGACCCAGTAGGTTGCTCAACGCGATGGAACTGGCGTCGAGCGCCTGCTCGGGCGTGCCGCCGAGCATCTGCACCAGCGCGGCGGCAGCCATGGCGGCCGCACTTCCTACCTCGGCCTGGCATCCGCCCTCGGCGCCGGCAACACAGGCACTTGTGGTGAGATTGAGGCCGATGGCGGCGGCGCAGTAGAGGGCATCCATGACCTGTTCGTCGTCGAGCTGCAGGTGGTCGGCCAGCGCCAACACACAGCCGGGGACGACGCCCGCGGAGCCCGCCGTGGGGGCGGCGACGATCACGCCCATGGTGGCTGAGCGCTCGAGCACGGCCATGGCGCGGGCCACGGCATCGGTTTGGACGGGGCCCATTAAGTTGGAGCCAAGGTCGTTGCGGCCGGTGGCATCGACAAGCTTGGCCTCGCCGCCGATAAGCCCGCCGAGCGAGCGCTGCGGATTGGCGATGGGGGCTGTGGTCTCTTCGCGCATGACCTCGAGTACGCGGCGCATGGCGGCGACGGCGTGGGCCTCGCCGGTCAGACGAGCTTCGCGCACGGCCATGACGGCGCCGATGCTGAGCCCTAGTTCCTTGCACGCATCGAGCAGCTGCTCGCCGTCGTCGAAGATCTCCTTGGCCGAGACGCCGGGGGAGAGCGACGAAACCGAGCCCGGGAGCTCGATAAACGTTGCGTAATCGACATTGTCGAGCTTGCGCAGCATGGGGACGACGGTGTCGTCGGGCGCGCCGTCGGTCTCAAAGACGGAGTAGGCCTGGCCGCCCACTTCGGTGCGGTAGGTGCGGCAGAAGGCGATATTCACGTGTGCGTAGGCGAGAAGGTTCGTGAGCGCGGCGAGCACGCCGGGGACGTCCTGGTGCGCCACGAAGAGCGTGGAGTACATGCCCGAGATGTCGACGCCGACGCCGTTAATGCGGCTGATGCGCATCTTGCCGCCGCCCAGACTCTCGCCGCGGACCTGCGCCGTGGCGCCCGTGTCGTCGACCATGTCGATGTCGACGGTGTTGGGGTGGATGGAGGCGTCATCGCCCTTGATGTCAAAGTGATATTCGAGGCCCTGCTCACGCGCGAGGTCGAAGGCCTGCTTGATGTTCTCGTCATCGGTGTCGAGGCCCAGGATGCCCGCGACGAGTGCACGGTCGGTGCCGTGGCCGCGGTAAGTATGGGCAAAGGAGTTCCACAGGCCAAAGGTGACTTTGGTGATGCGGCCTTCCAGTAGGCTGGCGGCAACTTGGGCGCACCGCAGGGCGCCGGCGGTGTGCGATGAGCTAGGGCCGACCATGACGGGGCCCAAGATCTCGAATGCCGAGGTCGTAGCTAGTGTTTGCGGCTTGCCTGCCATGGGTGCTCCTTTTCTATCCCTTCGTCCCGAGGGGCGGGGCATAAGGTCGCCTGCTCGGACAGTCCTGCTCGCACGGAGAGCACATTAAGTGCTCTCCGGCTCGTGCGGAACTCGCGATCGACCAAATACTAAAGCCCTCGGAACTTAGGATACATGGTTGGAGTCGCTCTGCTGCAAAATTTATCGGCCTGTGACCTATTCCATGTCCCAGGTCGGCTCATCTTCACCACCTTTAAATAAAAAGAAGTACCGGTTGGGGCCGGTACTTCTTTTGGTGCGTTGTTATTTGGCTGTGGCTTTTCTCGTAAGCTTACAGGCCGCAGGCTGCTTTGAGTTCTTCGACTCGGTCGGTCTTCTCCCAGGTGAAGTCGGCGTCTTCGCGGCCGAAGTGACCGTAGGCTGCCGTCTTTTCGTAGATGGGGCGACGCAGGTCTAGGTCGCGGATGATTGCGCCTGGGCGCAGGTCGAAGGTCTTCTCTACGGCTTCAACGATCTTGTCCTCGGCGACGTGTGCGGTGCCGAAGGTGTCGACCATGATTGAGAGGGGCTTGGAAACGCCGATGGCGTAGGCAAGCTCGACTTCGCAGCGGTCGGCCAGACCGGCGGCGACCACGTTCTTGGCGACCCAGCGCGCGGCATACGCGGCGGAGCGGTCGACCTTGGTGCAGTCCTTGCCGCTAAAGGCACCGCCGCCGTGACGGCCGTAGCCGCCGTAGGTGTCGACGATGATCTTGCGGCCGGTCAGGCCCGTGTCGCCCATGGGGCCGCCCACGACAAATCGACCGGTGGGGTTCACGTAGATGTCTGCGTTGTCCCACGGCATGTTCTCGGCAGCCATGACCGGGGTGATGACGTGCTCGATGAGGTCGGCCTTGATCTTGCCCATGTCCTCGATCTCGGCGGCGTGCTGCGTGGAGATGACGATGGTCGTGACCTCGACGGGCTTGCCGTCTTCGTAGCGCACGGTGACCTGGGTCTTGCCGTCGGGACGCAGATAGGCGAGGGTACCGTCGTGACGCACGGCAGCCAGGCGCTCGGCCAGGCGGCTTGCCAGGTAGTGCGGCATGGGCATGAGGGTCTTGGTCTCGTTGGAGGCATAGCCGAACATCATGCCCTGGTCGCCGGCGCCGATCAGGTCGATCGGGTCGGTGGTAGCGCCGGTCTGGGTCTCGAAGGACTCGTCGACGCCCTGGGCGATATCGGGCGACTGCTCGTGAATGAGGCTCATGACGCCGCAGGTGTCGCAGTCAAAACCGAACTTTGCACGGTTGTAGCCAATGCGGCGGATAACGCCGCGGGCGATTTCCTGTACGTCGACGTAGGCCTGGGTGCGAATCTCGCCGGCGACGATGACGGTGCCGGTGGTCACGAGGGTCTCGCAGGCGCAGCGGACGTTCTCCACGTTGGCAGGCACGCCGTTGGGGGCGATGTAGCCCTGCTCCTGGAGCTCTATTTCTTTGGCGAGGATTGCGTCGAGGACGGCGTCGCTGATCTGGTCAGCGATCTTATCGGGATGACCTTCGGTCACCGACTCCGACGTAAATACAAAGGACCCGTGCTGGGGTGGGATGGAACGAAGTTCTTCTGACATGATTGTCCTTTCAAAAACGTGTCCCGGCGACCGTTACCATTCCGCCAGGCTCTCTATGCAAGGGCACATCATAGCGCGTAAATCAAACATTCACACCCTTTCCGCACCTATTCATTGGGGACAGACTTAAATGACCAGTCGTTGGAGACGTTCTTAATTTAGGGCTGTTCATTTAAGTCTGTCCCCAATGAGTAGTAGGTCGGTGCCCTTTGTGCGGAGGTTGCTTTGATGCTTTATACTGGTGCGGTTAGACATCCATCCTGCAATCGAGGAGATTTCCATGGCATCAGACGTTCGCGTCCGCTTTGCACCCTCACCGACGGGCAAGCTGCACATCGGCGGCGCCCGCACCGCTATCTATAACTGGGCTTTCGCCCGCGCAAACGGCGGCACGTTCATCCTGCGCATCGACGACACCGACCCCACCCGCTCCACCGACGAGAACACGCAGATCATCCTGCGCGCCATGCGTTGGCTGGGCCTGGACTGGGACGAGGGTCCCGAGGTGGGCGGCGATTTTGGCCCCTACGCCCAGACCGAGCGCCTGGACCTGTACAAGCAGGCCGCCCAGAAGCTTTGGGACGAGGGCAAGGCCTATCCCTGCTTCTGCACCAAGGAGCAGCTCGATGCCGACCGCAAGGCCGCGCAGGAGCGCAAGGACCCCTTCCAGGGCTATCAGCGCCGTTGCCGCGATCTTGATCCCGAGGAGGCCCGCCGTCGCATCGAGGCCGGCGAGTCCTACGTCCTGCGCATCAAGGTGCCCGAGGACCGCGGCGACGTCGTTATCCACGACGCCGTCCACGGCGAGGTGACCTTCGACGCCAAGGAGCTCGACGACTTTGTCATCTTCCGCTCCGATGGCACGCCCACGTACAACTTCGCGACCGTCGTCGACGACGCCATGATGAAGATCACCCATGTCATCCGCGGCGACGACCACCTGTCCAACACCCCGCGTCAGGTCATGGTCTACGAGGCCCTCGGCGCGCCCGTGCCCACGTTCGCCCACATCTCCATGATCCTGGGCGCCGACGGCAAAAAGCTCTCCAAGCGCCACGGCGCCACCTCGGTGGAGGAGTATCGCGACGCCGGCTACCTGTCCGACGCCTTCGTCAACTACCTGGCGCTGCTCGGCTGGTCGCTCGACGGCGAGACCACGATCATCCCGCGCGATGTCCTGGCCAGCAAGTTTTCGCTCGACCGCATCTCCAAGAACCCGGCGACCTTCGACCCCAAGAAGCTCGACTGGGTCAATGCCGAGTACATCAACGGTATGTCCGACGCCCAGTTTGCCGATGAGATCATGGTCCCCGAGCTGCACGAGGCGGGTCTCATCGAGGGTAATGTCGAGTACGGCGAGGACTGGATCGACGCGCTTGCCGCTATCGTCAAGCCGCGCACCAAGATGCCGGCCGACGCCGTGACCGTCGCCGCTCCCATCTTCGCTACGGCCGAGACGCTCGAGTATGACGAGAAGTCCGTTAACAAGGGCCTGGCCAAGGAAGGCATGGGCGCCATTCTGGACGCCGCCAAGGCCGCGCTCGAGGGCGTGGACGAGTGGACGGCTGCCAACATCGACGCCGCGCTTGAGCCGCTGCCCGAGCAGATGGACCTTAAGAAGCGCGTGGTGTTCCAGGCCGTGCGCGTCGCCGTCTGCGGCAACATGGTGAGCCCTCCGCTGGGCGAGACCATGGCGCTCGTTGGTCGCGACGACTGCCTGGCGCGCATCGACCGCGCCCGCACGATGGCGCTGTAGCAGCCGCGTAAACGCACGTATCCGAGCCCCGTTCACCCGAGCGGGGCTCTTGTTTCTAAAGACGTATGGGATGGGAGGTACAGAGACCATGGCCGAGCAACTGTCACTGTTTGGTTCGCCGGAACCGGAGGAGGCTCCGGCCACGCCCGAGCCTGCTGTTGCCCCGGCCAAGTCCGAGCCTGTACCTGAGCCCATCGCCGCCTACGCGAGCGTAGTCCTGGACATTCCGACGCGTGCGCTGTCCGAGCCATTCGCCTACGGCATCCCGGAAACTCTTGCCAACGAGGCGCAGATTGGATCCACGGTCCTGGTCCACTTTGGTAGCCGTGCGGCCGCTGGCTATATCGTCGACATTGCGTCTGAGCTAAGCGAGCTGCGAGGCAAAATCGCCCTCGATCCCGCGCGTATAAAGCCCATCGAGGCGATTCTCAGCAAGCCGCTCTTTAGTGCCGAGGCCGCCCGCATCGCGCGTTGGATGAGCCGCGAATATGTCGCGACGCTTTCCGAGTGCCTGCGCCTGTTCTTGCCCCCGGGTGGAAGCCCGCGCGTGGTCAAAGGCGACGACGGCGTGTGGACGGTTGAACGTCCCGCCGTCAAGCCTATCCAAAACCGCTGGGTCATGCTCACGCCCGAAGGTTTTGACTATACGCCGCCCAAGACCGCCGTTCGCCAGCGCCAGCTCATCGAGGCACTCCAGTGCGGCCCGGTTACGACGCGCGACCTCAACCTGCTCTATAACAGCATGTCGGCGACCATCAAGTCGCTTGAAAAACGCGGTGTCGTGGTGGTGGAGGAGCGCCGTGCGTGGCGTGGCTGCAGCGAGCAGACCACGCTGTCTTCGGCAAGCGGCAAGGCGCCGGTCTCCCTTACCAACGGCCAGCAGCAGGCACTCGCGCAGATTGAGCGCGCCAGTCTAGACGCCCATGGCGACGTGGTGCTGGTCGACGGCGTCACCGGCTCCGGCAAAACCGAGGTTTATCTCTCCGCCATCGAGCGCGTGCTCGCAGCCGGCCGTTCGGCTTGCGTGTTGGTGCCCGAGATCTCGCTGACGGCCCAGACCGTCGGCCGCTTCCGCTCGCGCTTCGGTGAGACGGTCGCGGTCTTCCACTCACGCCTTTCGGCCGGCGAGCGCTTGGATCAGTGGGACATGGTCGCCAGCGGTGCCGCGCGTGTGGTCGTCGGCGCCCGCTCGGCGCTCTTTTGCCCGCTCAACGATTTAGGTCTCATCATCCTCGACGAGGAGCACGAGACCAGCTACAAGCAGGGTTCCAGCCCGCGCTACCATGCGCGCGAGGTGGCGGCCGAGATGGCGCGGCGCTATCGCTGCCCGCTCGTGCTGGGTTCCGCCACGCCTTCTGCCGAGGCCCTCGACCGCTGCCGCCGTGGCACGTATAACGGTGCCACCTGGACGCGTGTCGAGATGCCCGAGCGCCCGGGGCACGCGGTTCTGCCCACGGTTCGCATTGCCGACCTGCGTCGCGAGTTCTCGCACGGCAGCCGCTCAATGTTCTCAAAACCCTTGATGGAGGGCTTGGAGCGAGTGGTCGAGCGCCGCGAGAAGGCCGTGCTGCTGCATAACCGCCGTGGCTTTGCGCCGTTCCTGATGTGCCGCGAATGCGGCTGCGTGCCCACCTGCAACCACTGCTCTACCGCGCTTACGTACCACGAGCGCACGCACACGCTGCAGTGTCACACCTGCGGTTCGTCTTGGCGTGTGCAGCCGTATCCCGCGCCCACGAGTCGCTGTCCCAAATGTGGCAGTCGCTACCTGGCAAAAATGGGTCTGGGCACTCAGCAGATCGAGGACGCACTGCACCAAATGCTGCCCGAGGACGTCGCCATCATTCGCATGGATGCCGATTCCACGCGTGGTAAGGATGCGCACAAAAAGTTGCTCGAGCAGTTCGATGCGTCCGATTGTGCCGTGTTACTGGGTACCCAAATGATCGCAAAGGGCCTCGACTTTCCCGAGGTCACACTCGTGGGCGTGGTCAATGCCGACTTTGCCCTCAAGCTGCCGGACTTCCGCGCGGGGGAGCGCGCCTACGATTTGCTTGAGCAAGTCGCCGGCCGTGCCGGACGCGGCGATCGCCCCGGCGAGGTCATCATCCAGACCTACCTGCCCGATGACCCGGTCATTCGCGCCGTCGCTGAGCACGACCGCTCGATCTTTACCGACTACGACCTGGATCAGCGCCGCGACGCGCTGTACCCGCCGTTTGTTCGCTTGGTCAACATCTTGGTGTGGTCGGCGAACCGAGACGACGCGCGGGACTACATCGGGCGCATCGCAAAGCTACTTAAGCGCCGCTGGCATGCCGCCGCACCCGACTTTTTGCGGGCGGGGAGCGCGGTGCCGCAGGTGCTGGGTCCTGCTTCGTGTGTAATCGAGAGAGCCAAGGACCGTTACCGCTTCCATCTGCTTGTGAAGTCGCCCGTGGGGTACCATGTCTCTGATGATATCGACGCCTGCCTCAAAGAGGTGGGCTCCGTGCGCGGCGTGAGCGTGAGCGTTGACGTCGACGCCTATGATTTGATGTAACAACCCGAAAGGATGGCCATGGAAGCCAACGGAATCGTACTGTCGCCCGACCCTCGTCTGCGCCAGGAGTGCGCCGTCATCGAGGAGATCACTCCGGCGATTGAGGCACTTGCCGAGAAGATGAAGAAGATGATGTTCGAGAACGGCGGTTGCGGCCTGGCTGCTCCGCAGATCGGCGAGCTCATTCAGCTCGTCACCATCGACTGCGACTACAGCGACAAGAGCGACTACGATCCGTACGTGCTCATCAATCCTGTCATTGTTGAGCAGAGCGACCATCTGGTGCCGTTTAGCGAGGGCTGCCTTTCCATCCCTGGCATCAGCTGCGAGATCGAGCGTCCCGACCATGTCGTCGTCGAGGCGTACGACTTGGACGCCAACCTGATTCGCTACGAGGCCACGGGCGACCTGTTCTGTGTTTGCCTGCAGCACGAGATCGATCACCTGCACGGCAACACCATGTTCGAGCGCCTTAAGCCCATGCAGAGGCTCAAGGCAGTCAAGGAGTACCAGGACGCCCTGGCCCGCGGCGCTCGACCGGGCGAGACGGAATAGGTCCCACCGTCCCCGGTGCTGAGCGCCCACATATCATCCCGTGCTCAAACATTCTCGCTTCGCTGCGAAACTGCGCGCGGGACGATATGTGGGCGCTCAGCACCGGGGACTGCGTTGTTCTGGCTCGGTTCGCCCGGGTGCCGTCGGGCCAGGGAAGGGCGTCTTCGCTGATAGGTGCTTTGTTGAGAGGGCTGCTTTTATGCGGCTCTTTCTTTGTTTTTGGGTATATTTGTTCTTGTTGAATTGTTATTGCGGATGGGCTGGGTACTTGGCTTTCCGCTGTTATTTGTAGCCGTCTCGGCTTTGGTTGAGGGGAGACGTTCTTTATGCGTATTGTGTTTATGGGTACGCCTGATTTTGCGGTGCCTTCGCTGACTTCGCTTGTTGACGCTGGGAATGAGATTGCGCTTGTTGTTACTCGTCCTGATGCTGTTCGTGGGCGTGGCAAGAGGCTCGAGCCTTCTCCTGTTAAGGCCAAGGCGCTTGAGCTTGGTCTGCCGGTTATTGAGGCTAATCGTATGACGCCGGAGGTTGTTGAGGCGCTCCAAGCTGCCCAGGCCGATATTTTCTGTGTGGCTGCCTATGGCTGCATTTTGCCTGATGAGGTGCTGCATATGGCGCCGCTCGGCATTGTGAATGTTCATGCGTCCTTGCTGCCGCGTTGGCGTGGGGCTGCTCCTATTCAGCGTGCGATTCTCGCTGGTGATGAGGTTGCTGGCGTTTCCATTATGCGCATTGGGCATGGCGTGGATACTGGTGCTTATTGTGCCCGGGCTTCCACGTCGGTTGCCGGTAAGCATGCTGAGGCGCTGACTATGGAGCTTGGCGAGCTGGGCGGCAAGCTGCTGGCTGATACGCTTCCTTCCCTCGCCGACGGCACCGCCGTTTGGACCGAACAGGATGAGTCACTCGTCACTCATGCTGCTAAGATTTCTAAGCAGGAGATGCGCCTGGATCCTCAGATGGCAGCGCTCGATTGCGTGCGTCATGTGCTGGCCTCGTCCGATACCGCTCCCGCTCGTTGCGTGATTGCCGGCAAGACCGTGCGCGTGCTCGATGCTGCGCCGGCTGATGTGTCGCTTGGCGAGGGCGCTATTGCTGTCAAGAACAAGCGTGTTTTCCTTGGCCTTTCCGATGGTGCGGTTGAACTGCTCGATGTTAAGCCCGATGGCAAGCGTGCCATGGCCGCTTCTGCTTGGGCTGCTGGGCTGCAAGGCGCCGATCTTATCTGGGGTGGTTTGTCATGAGCAAGCTGTCTCCCGCGCGCAAGCTTGCACTCGATGTGCTGATGGAGGCCGATCGCCGCGGCATGTATGCGCGCGACGTGCTGTCCTCTCGCGCATCGGCCAAGGCTATTGACCAGCGCGATTCCGCTTTTGCAGCCCGCTTGGCGCTGGGCGTGGCCGCCACGCAGGGTATTTTGGACGAGCTGCTCGATCAGTTTCTTGATAAGCCCAAGAAGGTTGCGCCGCGTGTTCGCATGGCGCTTCGTATCTCGGCCTTCGAGATGCTCTATCTGCATACGCCTGGCCGCGTTGCCGTAAGTCAAGGTGTTGAGCTGGTTCGCTGCGGTGCTAAGTCCGCCGCGGGCTTGGCCAATGCTGTACTGCATAAGGTTGCTGACAATGTTGAGGACTTTGCAACGGCGTCCGATGTGGATGAGTCTGAGCGACGCTTGGTTCGTCTGTCGCGCCTGATGGGTCTGCCGCGTTGGCTGTGCGCTCGCATTATGGCATCGTTCGACACGCCAGAGGGTGCGCTTAACTTTGCCGGCAATCTGGCCCCCGCGCCGCTGGCCCTGCATGAGAACGCCTTTGCGACCAAGCCCGATCCGTATATCTCGCAGCTCGTCGCGCCTGTCTTTCCGGGCTGCCATGCCCCGGTTGATGCCCAGGTTACCGTTGCTTCGGGTGTGTTTGAGCGTGCTGCCGCGGTGGCGTCTGATCTCAACGCGCAGCTTATCGCCACGGCTGCCACGCGCCCTGGTAGCTGCCTTGAGATTGGTGCCGGTCGTGGCACCAAGACCTATGTGATGATGTGCCAGGCCAAGCGTGCGGGCTATGAGCGTCAGCATACGGCGCTCGATCTGCATGATCGCAAGTGCGATCTGAATCTCGCGCGCCTGCATAAGGCCGGTATTCAGGGCGTTCGTACGGTTTCGGGCGATGCCTGCGAGCTTGATGAGGTGCTCACATCGTTTGATGCCATGCTTGGCGAGCCGGTTAAATTCGACACGGTCTTTATCGATGCGCCGTGCTCGGGCACCGGAACCATGCGTCGTCATCCCGAGATTCCGTGGCGCCTAACCGAGAATGATGTGACGGTTGAGCTGCCCAAACTGCAGCTGACGATGCTCAAGGAAGCTGCCGCGCGCGTGGCTGCCGGCGGCGAGCTCATCTATGCAACGTGTTCGGTCTTCGACGAGGAGAACACGCAGGTGGTGGATGCTTTCCTTGCTTCTCCCGAGGGTGCCGGCTTTAGCGTGGCACCGCTTTCCGAGGCACAGATTCTGCAACTCCCCGAGTTCGACCAGGCCAAGAAGCTCGTATCCGTACGCCAGAACGATCGAGGCCTCTTCCAAAGCGTGCCGGTAAACGCCGACTCCTACGACGGCCACTTCTGCGCCAGGCTGGTCCGCAAGTAACTACTATGTTGCGGTGAAATAGGGATTGAAAAGCCGCTTCTGCCCACCAAACAGTCCTTATTTCACCGCAACTCATAAGGAAACCTGGGTAGCTAAAGAAACAGCCCCGCAATCGGTGTCGGTCGCGGGGCTGTTCGGTTTCTAGTGGTTATGCGGGCAGTTGGCGCAGCAGCCGCTGGTGGCGCTGGTGCTGGAGCCGCCGCTGCGCTGGTCGGTGTTGTAGAAACCGCTACCCTCAAATTTAATGCCGCTGGCCGAGAACGTCTTGGCCGCCGGGGCACCGCAGCTCGGGCACACGACCTCGGGAGTCTCGGACATGGGATGCTCAACCTCAAACACGTTTCCGCAACTCGAGCACTTGTAATCGTAGCGCGCCATAATACTTCCTTTTCAGCACAAAGCGGGCAGATTACTCTGCCCGCAAAAATTCAAACGTCTGTAACTGTACCCTATATCGGGCGTTTTATCACGCCTCGCCCCAGAATCTATGGCTGTTGCGCAGGAGCTGCGCAGTTTTGCCCTCGGCGGCTGCAATGTCCGCCTCGTCAGCCTGCCAGGTCCAGTTGCCCGTGGCAACGCCCGGAACGTTCATGCGCGCGTCGTCGCCCAGCCCCAGAACATCCTGCAGCGGCATCATCACGAGGGGAGCGTCGCTTGCCAGTGCGTCGCTCATCAGCTTGGCCGCAAACTCAACACCGCTCGGCTCGTCGCCGCCCGCAAAGGAGCGCGTGCACCAACCGGCGAGCGTCGACGTGTCGTGCGTTGAGGTGTACAGAATCTTGCTCGGCGTGGGATGCACACCGCAACGGACGTCGTAATCGCTAAACTCCAGCACGTCCATGCCGGGGAAACCACAGGTCGAAGCCATGGCGCGAACGCCGGGCGTCAGGTAGCCCAGATCTTCGGCAATAAAGTTGAGTGGCCCCAGCTCGTCATAGGCGGTCTGGAACAGGTCCTTGCCCGGGCCTGCCAGCCAACGCCCGTCGGCGCAAGCCTTGCCCGCGGGGATACTAAAGTAGCTGTGGAAGCCCAGGAAGTGATCCAGGCGCACGCGGTCGTAGAGCGAGAACGCACGGCGCAGGCGATCCATCCACCAGCGATAGCCATTCTCCTTCATGTGGTCCCAGCGGAAGGTCGGGTTGCCCCACATCTGGCCCTCGGGCGCAAAGTTGTCGGGCGGCGCGCCGGAAATCTCAATCGCCTTGCCGGTATCGGACAGCCAGAAGTTCTCGGGCTCGCTCCATGCGTCTGCCGAATCGTCCGAGACATACATCGGGATATCGCCGATAACCTCGATGCCCTTCTTGTGCGCGTAGTTCATGAGCTCACACCAAGCCAGGTCAAAGCGGTACTGCATGTACGCCTGCAGCTCTGACTCGTCGTGAAAACGCTTGTCGTCAATCAGGTGCTCGTTGTAGTGCGCAACATCTGCCGGCCAATCGTGGCGTGACTCGCCCTCAAAGTATTTCTTGACGGCCATGTAGACGCAGTACTTCTCAAGCCAATCAGCATTACGATGTTTAAACGCGGTGTACAACGGATCGGCATCTTCGCTACCGCGGGCCTTCCAGGTTTCAAAGTCGGCGGCCAGCTCCTCTTGGCTCTCGGGCAGCAGGTCAATATTGCCCGCAAAGGCCGAAGGACCAGCGTAAGGTGAGCGGAAGAAGTCCGTGGGGTTGACGGGGAGAACCTGCCAGTAGCGCATGCCCATAGCGGCCAGATGGTCGATAAAGCGACGCGTGGGCGCGCCGATCGTACCGGGCTTGCCGTCGTCGGTGGGCACCGAGGTGATGTGGCACACGACGCCCGCGCCGTGATCGAGCGGCTCCTGCAGGCGCTGCTCGGCGTGGTGATAGATGATCGACGAGCCCAGCGGGTACAGGTCGAGCGTGACCGTGCCGTTGTGAATCTCGCACTCGTGACCGCTGATCACGTCGCTCGCACATTCGCCGAGCGCTGGAATCGTCACGCGGTGCGAATTGCGCAGGCTGCGGTTGATGATGACCGTTGCCGACTCGCCGTCCTTGCCCGTGCGGTTGTATGCCAGCACCTCATCATTGAGTGCGAAGGCCTTGATCTCGCCGTCAATCATAAACGGCAGCGCGCGGCGCACGGCCGAGGCGTTCTTGACAATAGCCAGCGTATCGAAGTCGTGCAGGTCTTCCTTGGTCGGCAGGGTGCGGCGGTTGCCCGGATCGGTAAGGCCCTCCAGACCGTATTCGTCGCCGTAATAGATCGAAGGCACGCCGGGGAAGGTCATCTGCATAAGCGTGGCGAGCCAAAAACGACTCTTGGCCAGACCCATTGCGTTCTCGTCCAGGCGCCATTTGCTGCGCTCGCACTCGGGCAGCTGCGACTCGTCGGGGCCGCCGCCGAGCACCGAGATGATGCGCGGACGGTCGTGGCTCGAAAGCAGATTGAGCGCGCAGGACAATGCCTCGCTCGGGTAGTTCTCGCGCAGGGTCTCGATATCCTCGGCGGCCTCGTAGGCGTTCTTGTAGCCCATCAAAAAGCCGATGACCATGTCGCGGAAGGGGTAATCCATAGCAGAGTCGAGCTCGGAGCCCTGCAGGTATCGGCGCAGATGACCGTAACTAATCTTGTTGGAGGCGTCTTCCCAGACTTCGCCGAGCAACAGCGCGTCGGGCTTTTCGGCAAGAACGGCCTTCTTGATTTCGGTTAGGAAGTCGTCGGAAAGCTCGTCAGCGACGTCCAGGCGCCAACCATGGGCGCCGGCGCGCAGCCATTTGCGGATCACGCCGTCCTTGCCCAGGAGCTTCTCGCGCACCAGCTCGGACTTCTCGTTGAGGGCGGGCATGTTGCCCACCCCCCACCAGCAGTCGTACGAGCCGTCCTCGTGGAAGGTAAACGCATCGCGCCACGGCGAATCCTCGCTCTGCCAGGCGCCCACGCCGGGGTAGTTGCCGTAGCGGTTGAAATAGATCGAGTCGTCGCCCGTGTGGTTGAAGACGCCGTCCAGGATGATGGAGATGCCCAGCTTCTCGGCTGCCTGGCACAGTTCGGTAAAGTCCTGCTCGGTGCCCAGGATCGGGTCGATCTTGGTGTAGTCGGCCGTGTCGTAGCGATGGTTGCTCGCGGCTTCAAAGATGGGGTTGAGGTAGATGGCCGTAAAGCCCAGCTCGGCGATGCGGGGCAGGTCTTCCTGGATGCCCTTGAGCGATCCGCCGTAAAAGTCCCAGGTCTTGATGGAGCCGTCGTTGGCGCGCTCGTACACGGGCGGCTCGTTCCAGTCCTCGACCATCCGGCGCTGAATGCCCTTGCGCGGTTTTTCGAGTTGGGCCATTGTGCGCTCGCGCCAATGCTCGTCGCGGGCGTAGCGGTCGGGGAAGATCTGGTAGACCATGCCACGCTCGTACCAGGTGGGGCGGGTTTCGCGGTGCTTGTAGACGGTAATCTGGAAGGACGGCACCTCGGCGTAGTCGTAGGTTACGCCTTCGCCGCCGGTGCGGCCCTGCGGCGCACCCAGGCGGACCTCGGGCTGACCTTCGATATTGCAGATAAAGCTGTACCACACAAGACACGGTTCATCGCATTTGAGCTCGCCGGTAAAAATGCCATCGCCCTCGTGCTCCATCGGGATCAGGGTTTCGCCGACTTCATCGACCCAGGTGCGCAGGGTGAGTGTTGCCTGGTTGGGATCGGCATCCTCCAGAATCACCGAGAGTGCAACGGAAGTTCCAGTGGTCACAGCGCCAAACGGAGTTCGAAACTGCGGTAGGCGGCTGTTGTGAATCAATCTCATAGTACGGTCCAGTTCTATACAGTCATGGCCTGCGGGCCATGGGCTTAACGCACAGTTCTTTAGTATATCGTTGGACTTTAGTTGCATAAACTACAACCGCTCATTATCGGCGAACGGTTGTGCTAGAAAAACGTTTTACCCCATCTATAGAACAAGGGGTGTCGCGCTGAACGACACCCCTTGTTTATTGAGGATTAGATTGTGGATCGTCCGAATTAGCGGCGCTTGCGGGTGGCCGTTGCCTTGCGGACGGAGGTCTTCTTGGTCGGAGCCTTTTACTCTGCCGGAGCGGCGGGGGAGACCGGGGTCTCCTTGGCGGGCTCGGGCTTAGCCTCTGCCTTCGGGGCGGCATTGACCTCTGCGGCCTTCGGCGCCGGCTTGTCCTCTGCCTTGGGTTCGGCCTTTACCTCGGCCTTGGGCTCCTCTTTGGCAGCGGCGGGCTTAGTCTCTGCCTTGGGAGTTGCGGCCTTTGCCGTGGTCTTCTTGGTCGTAGTGCTGCGCTTGCGCGTGGTGGTCTTGGCGGCGGGCTTGGCCTCGACGGTTGCCTCCGCCTTGGACTCGGCAGGCGTTTCCTCGACCTTGGCGGCCGGCTTTGTGGCCGCCTTGGGGGCTGCCTTCGTTGCAGTGGCCTTGGCGGTCGTCGACTTCGTAGCTGTAGCCTTCTTGGCGGCAGTGGTCTTGGTCGTTGTCGTCTTCTTGGCAGCGGTCTTGGCCGGAGCCTTGGCGGCCGGCTTGGCGGCCGGCTTGGCGGGCGGCTTGGCCTCAACGGCTGGAGTCTCGGCCTTTACCTCGGGAGCGGCCTCGGCCTCGGCGGCCTTCTTGGCTGCGGCGGTCGTGCGCTTGCGCGTCGTCGTTGCCTTGGTAGTGGTCGTCTTTGCTGCGGCTGTCTTGGTGGCAGCGGCCTTGGTTGTCGTAGCCTTCTTAGCGGTCGTCTTGCGGGTCGTGGTCTTCTTGGCGGCAGGCTTCGCAGCCGGCTTAGCCTCAGCCTCGGGGGCTGCCTCAGGAGTAGCCTCGACCTTCACCTCAGGCTCGACCTTTGCGGGAGCAACCTCAGCCTTCACCTCAGGCTCGGCCTTTGCGGGCTCAGCCTCAACCGGCTTCTCCTCGGCCTTGGGTTCCTCAGCGGCCACCGGCTCAGCAACAGCCTCAGGCTCGTCGACAACAGCCGCCGGCCTCTCAATCTCCGGGTGCATAAAGAAGTACAGGTCCAGATACTTGTCGGCCGAGCGCGTCCAGCTAAAGTCCTGGCTCATGGCCTGCGTGACCAGCTGATTCCAGGCATCGCGGTTGTCCCAGAACAGGCGTGCCGCGCGGAATACCGCGTCGCCCATCTCGTCGCCGTTAAAGTTGGTAAACGAAAAGCCCGTGCCCTCGCCGGTAAACTCGTTGTACGGCTGCACGGTATCCTTCAGGCCGCCGGTCTCACGAACAATCGGCAGCGTGCCGTAGCGCATGGCGATGATCTGCGACAGGCCGCAGGGCTCAAACTTCGAAGGCATTAGGAACATGTCGGCGGCGGCATACATGCGCTGCGACAGCGCCGGGTCAAACTCGATGCGCGCGGCCATAGTGCCGGGGTACTTGTCCTGGAAGTAGCGTAGACCGTCCTCGTAGTCGCGGTCGCCGGTGCCCAGCACCGCCACCTGCACGCCGCCGGCCAGGATGCGGTCGAGCGCATACATGACCAGGTCCATGCCCTTCTGGCGCGTCAGGCGCGTGACCATCACCATGAGCGGACGGTCGTCGCGAACCTCGAGCCCCAGTTCTTCCTGCAGCTTGGCCTTGCACACGGCCTTGCCGGAGCGGTCCTCGACGGTGTAGTTGGCGGCAATGCGCTTGTCGGTCGCCGGGTCAAAGCCCGCGACGTCGATGCCATTCAAAATGCCCTGCAGCGCGTAGGAGCGCTCGCGCAGCACACCGTCCAGGCCCTCGCCAAACTCGGGCGTCTGGATTTCGTTGGCATAGGTGGGGCTCACCGTGGTAATGGCGTCGGCATAGCGCAGCGCGCCCAGCATGTAGTTGACGCTGCAGGCGTCGCAACGCAGCTGCGAGGCGGCAGCGGGAATATGCGCCACACCAAGGATGTCCTCCATCACGGTGTCGCTAAACTGGCCCTGGAACGCCACGTTGTGGATCGAGAACACGGTCTTGACGCGGTCGTACAGCGGCAGGCCCTGGTAGAACTCGCGCAAAAACACGGGCGCCAGTGCCGTCTGCCAGTCGTTGCAGTGCAGGATGTCGCACTCAAAGCCGGCCGGCAGGTGCTGCAGGCTCTCGGTGATGGCCTTGGAGAAGAACGCAAAACGCTCGCCGTCGTCAAAGAAGCCATACGGATAGTCGCGCGCAAAGTAGCGCTCGTTGTCGATGAACATATAGGTAACGCCGTCGTGCTCGAGCTTCTCGAGCCCGCAGTACTCATTGCGCCAGCCCAGGCTCACGTAAAAGTCGGAGAAGTGCTCCATTTGCGCCTTGTACTCGTCCTTGATGGTGGCGTACTTGGGCACCATCACGATGACTTCGGCGCCGGCGCGCACAAGCGCCGCAGGCAGCGAGCCCGCCACGTCGCCCAGACCACCGGTCTTTACAAACGGTGCGCACTCGGCCGAGGCAAACACGATCTGCATCTTTTTGCTGGAATCTGCCATATTGTCTCCCATGTTGCAATTCGAGAATAGCCGCCTGGCGCGAACCGGGCGGCTATTCTACCTGTTACGAGCGATGTTGCGGTGCCAACGTTAACGTACGATGGTGGTGTCGGAAGTTAACGGGGCCTTTCCCAGCACCAGGATGTTCTCGGGCGTACCGCGAAGCTCGGTGTTGGTGGGAACCACGTTGTTCTTGTCCAGGATGGCGTTCTCGACGCGGGCGCCGCTCTTGATGATGCAGCTCTGGTTGATGATCGAGTTGGTCACCGAGGCGCCTTCCTCGACCACAACGCCGCGCGACAGGATCGAGTTGCGCACGGTGCCCTTGATGATGCAGCCAGCCGAGAT
>USOG01000012.1 GCA_900556365.1 uncultured Collinsella sp. | reverse complement strand
TCGGTCAGGATGCTGTACTGGATCTTCTTATCCTCGGCAGCATACTCACCGTTGTACTCGGGGTTGGGAACCAGGGTAATCTCGGTATCGGAGATAGAGTCGTACATCCAGGGGCCGGAGCCGATCGGCTGCTTGGCGCGATCCTCCTCGGTCTGGGTGGCCGGGGTAACGCGGACGATGGCCAGACGATCCTTGAGCAGGGAGAAGTTGGGGACCTTGGTCTTGACCGTCACGGTGCTGGCGTCCTTGGCCTCGATGGACTCGAAGGGCTGGAAGAACGGAGCATAGGTAGCGGAAGCGGCGCAAGCGGTGTAGGAAGCAACGACATCGTCAGCGGTGACCTCGGTGCCATCGGAGAACTTGGCGCCCTTGCGGATGGTGACCTCGAAAGTGGTGTCGTCCACAGACTTGGGATCGTCGGTGGCGAGCTCGTTGAAGGTGCTGTAGTCGTGGTAATCGATGCCGTAGAGACCCTCAACGACGTGCCAGTTAGCACCCAGGCCCACAGCGGAGCCGGTGCTGGCGGGATCGAAGCTGGACGGAGCGTAAGCGGAACCAGCGGTGATCACGCCGCCGCCACGGTTGGCGGAATCGGTGGAACCGGAAGCGGAACCCTCGTCGCTAGAGCTGCCACCGCAGCCGGTGAGACCAAGCCCTGCGACAGCAGCGACGCTGCCGGTGAGGCCGAGGAACGAACGCCTGGACATACCCTTGTTGATGATGGCCATGTCTTCTCCTATCAATAGAGAATCTTACCCGGGAGCACCTAGACGTGCCCCCGCGCAACTTGCGGACGATATATACCTTACCTACCGACGAGCCCAACTGAGGTGCCGCGCTCGGCGACCGATACATACATACGCTTGAACGGTATTTACTACCGTTCACCGAATTCGTTGACAAACGATTCGCCAGACAGTATGTATCGGCGAGGTGAGATATCAGTCTTCGTCAACCCGCAGGATAGCAGGGTTTTCACTTGGGTCAGTCAAACGTTTTAGCGTTAATAAAACCCGAAACCAGCAGGCAATCATGGCGAAATAAATGGTTGAAAATCACGCAATCATGTATATCAGTAGTTTAGGCTCGTGTTTAGCTATCGGAATGGCCAGCCGCCGCCTCGGCGCGCTCGGCATTCCACGCAACGAGCGCCTCGTGGACCGCCTTGGCAACATCGGCAGGTATGCCGCGAACTTCCGCGATCTCTTGCTCGCTCGCCGCGCGCAAACGCTTCATCGAGCCAAAATGGCGCATAAGGGCACGTTTTCTGGTGGGTCCCACGCCTGGAACGTCATCGAGTACCGAAACTGTCATGGCTTTATCACGCAACTCACGATGGAATGTGATTGCAAAACGGTGCGATTCATCGCGCACCTGTTTAATTAGATAGAGCGACGCGGACCCGGTCGGAAGCACGACGGGAGTCTCGTCCCAAGGCACGAAAACCTCCTCATCGGCCTTTGCCAAGCCACAAACCGGTATATCGAGCCCAAGAGCCTCAAGTTGCTTGATCGCAGCGGTCAATTGCGGCTTACCGCCATCGACAACGAGCAAATCGGGACGCGAGCCAAAGCGCTCGTCGGCCATGCGCTCGGGAGCATAGCGTCGTCCCAAAACCTCGGACATCGACACGAAGTCGTTTGCCTCGTCCAATTCGGCCTGAATTTTAAAACGACGGTACTGGCTCTTGTCGGCGCGTCCGTTGGTAAACACCACCATCGAGGCGACGGTAAAGGTTCCGTGCAGCGTCGAGATATCGAAGCACTCGATACGCATCGGCGGCGCCGGCAGCGCCAGCGCGCTTTCGAGCTCCAGGAGCGCTTGATTGGTGCGATCGTCAGCGTACCCCGTTCGCATCATGTAGCGCATGAGGGCATGGCGCGCATTTTTGGATGCCATATCGAGCAAACGGTGCTTTTCGCCACGCTGCGGCCTATGGAGATGGCAGGAACGCTCGCGCTTGCCTGCAAGCCACTCCCCCAGCGCCTCTGCATCCTCAAGCTCGACAGAGAGGTTTATCTCAGCTGGAATATCAGCCGTCTCGTCGTAATAGCGCTTAAGAAAGCCCGACTGGAGCTCTTCCTCGTCAACATCAAGACCCTTGTCGAGAATGAACTCGCAGGTGCGAACTGTTCGGCCCTCGCGAACGACGAAGACGCAAGCGGCAGAGATGGTCTCCTCGCGATAGAAACCGATGACATCGATATCGACACTGGAGGGAAAAACGACTTGCTGACGGTCGTCCAGACCCCTGATGACCTCCAAACGACGTTTGACGCGTGCCGCGCGCTCAAAGTCGAGCGCCTCGGCGGCATCCGTCATCTCGGAGGTCAGCTCATCGACGACATCCTTGCGATGGCCCGACAAAAAGCGCTCGACGCGCTTGACGTTCTTGGCATAGTCTGCCGGAGAAATCGCGCCGACACACGCACCCGGGCCGCGCCCGACATGGTAGTCAAAGCAGGGGCGCCCGTTTTGCGCGCAAATCATATTGACGATGTCTTCCTCGCCCTTGTGGGACTCGACGATACGACGACAACGACGCCACTCCGCACAGGATGCGGAGCAGATGGGGATAACCTTGCGCAGCGTATCTATCGTCTCACGTGCCGCACGGCTATCGGTATAGGGACCAAAATAACGCGTTCCCGGCTTATGACGCTCGCGCGTATATTTGATAGCGGGATACAGGTCGCCCTTTGTAATGGCGATAAAGGGGTAGCTCTTGTCATCCTTGAGGTCAACGTTAAAGTACGGATGGTACTGACCAATCAAATTGCGCTCGAGCACCAACGCCTCGTGCTCGGTCTCCACCACGATATAGTCAAAGCTCGCCACCAGCTGCATCATCAGCGGGATCTTTTGACGCTCATCCTGCAGTGTCACGTACTGGCGCATACGGGAACGCAGGTTTTTTGCCTTGCCAACGTAGATGACATCGCCCTTGGCATCTTTCCAAAGGTAACATCCGGGCTGCGTGGGAACGCGCGAAACCTGCTCGGCGAGTGTTGGAATGTTGTCGTGACCGGCCACACGCACCTACTTGCGACGAAGCAGCGCCGAGACCTCGGGCATCTTAAGGACGACGGCAAGGCCAAAGGTAACAGCAAGCGAGACGACACCTGCAACGCAAACGTAGCCAAGAGTAATCAGAATCGAGCCGCCAAGTGCCCCGACAAAGTGCTCAAGCGCCCACATGACGCCGGCGCCTGCGGCAGCACCCAGGCCACCGAGCAAAAGGCCAAAGAAACCGCCATGCAGGATAGATTTGACCTGAAGACCACGCAGACGACGACGCAGCCACCACAGCGAACAACCGACCAAGATCACGTAGTCGACGACATACGAAAGCGCGATTGCCGGCATACCGAAGCCCAGCACAACGCCAAACAGCAGAACCGAGCCGGCCTGGCCGATGGCGGAATACAGGCAATAGCGGCTATAGGGCTTCATGTCGAGCAAGGCAGAGAAGCTCTTCTGCATCAACACGACCACGCCGTAGAGCGGCAGCGAGAACGCCAGGTAGACAAGGAACTCGGACACCAGCGCCACGCCGGACTTATCAAACTTGCCAGCACAGTAAATCATGTTGAGCGGACGCGCGAAGACAATCAGGTACAGCGCGAACGGAATCAGGAAGAACAGCATTTGGGCGACGCCACGCGAAATGCCCGTGCGAACGCTGTCGTAATCCTTCTCCTGTGCGTCGTGAGAGAGCTCGGTATAGAGCGCCGTCGAAAGCGAGGCGGCAATCAGCGCATAGGGCAGCGTGTACCACAGGCGCGCATAGGCGATGACGGAAGGACCAGTCTCGGGCTGGACCACCAGCGCGGCAGCGTTGGTGATAGAAGTCGAGACAAACATGCACACCGTGGCGAGCAGCGTCGGGATACCGAGCGCAATCGTCTGGCGCAGTGCGGGGTCCTTAAAGTCGATATGGATATGGGGATGCACGCCGTGCTTGCCAAGCGCGGGGATCTGACATGCCATCTGAATAAAGACACCGAGGGTCGTACCGGCCGCAATCAAGATGATGCCGGCACGTTCGCCAAACTGTGCGGACACGGGCGCAAAACCCATAAAGCTCGCAATGACGATCACATTGTTGAGGACCGGGGCAAACGTCGACCAGAAGTAGTCGCGGTGTGCGTTGAGAACGCCCGAGAACACCGAGCCCAAACCATAAAACAGAATCTGGATAGCAAAGAAACGGAACATGAACGCAGCGGTATCCATGCTGCCGCCGTCACCCGAAAGGAACGATTGAGTCCAGATAAAGCCCGGGGCGAACACGGTCCCCAGCAACGAAATGCCACCCAGCACCAAAAGCAGAATGCCGAGCAGGTTGCCCACGTACTCGTTCGAGGCCTCGCGACCCTGCTCACGCCTCACGCCCATGTACACGGGCAAAAACGCCGTCACGAGCATGCCGCCCATCACGAGTTCGTAGAGCATATTGGGCAGGTTGTTGGCGACCTGATAGGAGGACGAGAGTAGCGACATGCCGATAGCGGCCGCCATTGCCCACGTTCGGATAAAACCGGTAACGCGAGACACGATGGTCAGTATGGTCATAAGCCCGGCGGAACGACCAACCGTGGAGTAGTCCGACGAGCCCATGTCGTCAGTGTCATCTCGCGACGAAGAAGCTTCGGATGAGGGTGTCTGAGGCGCAGATTCTCTTGCAAAATGAGCTCCGCGCTTCAATTCTTCCTGCGGCATCGCTCAGTCCTCTCTCGTAATCGCGGCAACCGTCGCCCCGCAAAATGCAATTAAATCATCGGGTGCAAGCTCGAGCTGATAACCACGCTTGCCTCCCGAAATAAAAATGGTATCCCAAAGGACACATGTCTCATCAATGAGCGTCCGGTAGCGTTTTTTCATACCGACCGGGCTGCAGCCGCCACGAACGTAGCCAGTCGCCGCAAGCAAATCCTTCACATGCATCATGGCCAAGGACTTCTCCCCCGCGGCACGCGCGGCGGACTTTAGATCGAGCTCGTCGGCAACAGGGATGCAGCACACGACATAGTCGTTGGACGGTGTCACGCAGACCAAAGTCTTAAATCCTTGACCGGGCTCCTCGCCAAGCTGCTCCGAAATCGCGACCCCCAGGCCCACCGACTCATCACCATCGTCTTCGTACGTATGTAGAACATAGGAAATGCCGGCACTTTCCAGCTCGCGCATCGCATTGGTTTTTGGCGTCTTTACAGCCTTTGCCATGACATATCCTTTCCCTCGCATTCGGACGCAAGGATTAAGTATATGTCCAATTCGACTGCATACGTCACATCGGCACAGTAAGCGCCATCGAATCACAAGGAGTCGATGGCGCCCATAAACTGAATCGCCTATTTATTAAGCATCAAGTTGAGCCTGACGCTCCCGGTCACGCCTGAGCAACGGCGCCAAAAACTTGCCCGTATAACTCTGCGGACAGTCCGCAACCTGCTCCGGTGTGCCCGAAACCACGACGGTTCCGCCGCCGTTACCGCCTTCGGGACCCATATCGATCAGGCGGTCGGCAACCTTGATGACATCAAGGTTGTGCTCAATCACCAGCACCGTGTTGCCCGCATCGACCAAGCGCTGCAGCACATCGAGCAGCTGGCGGACGTCCTCAAAATGAAGGCCGGTCGTCGGCTCGTCCAAAATATAGAACGTCTTGCCCGTCTGGCGTCGATGAAGCTCCTTGGCGAGCTTCACACGCTGCGCCTCGCCGCCCGAGAGCGTCGTGGCGGGCTGGCCCAGGCTCACGTAGCCTAAGCCTACATCGTACAGCGTCTGGAGCTTGCGCTTAATCTGCGGGATATTCCCAAAGAAGGCCAGCGCCTCGGTGACGCTCATGTCGAGCACGTCCGAGATGGTCTTGCCACGGTAGGTGACCTCGAGTGTCTCGCGGTTGTAGCGTTTACCGCCGCAAACTTCGCAGGGAACGTAGATATCGGGAAGGAAGTGCATCTCGATCTTGATCTGCCCGTCGCCCTTGCACGCCTCACAGCGCCCGCCACTCACATTAAAGGAGAAACGACCCGGCGAGTAGCCGCGCGCCTTCGACTCCGGCGTACTCGCAAACAGCGCGCGAAGATCATCCCACAGGCCGATATAGGTAGCAGGGTTGGAACGCGGCGTGCGGCCAATCGGCGACTGGTCGATATCGATAACCTTATCGATACACTCGATGCCCTCGATTTTTTTATACGGACCCACGGGGCGCGTCGAGCGGTGAATGGCATTCGTAAGGGCAGGCGCAATGGTGTCGGTAACCAGGGAGCTCTTGCCCGATCCCGACACGCCGGTAACAACCGTAAGCGTACCAAACTCGATCTTGGCAGTAACGTTTTTGAGGTTGTTGGCTCGAGCGCCCGTAATTTTAAGGCAGCCGCGACCGGGCTTACGCCGTTCATCAGGCACCCGGATCATTCGTTTGCCGGTCAGATAAGCGCCCGTCATCGACTCAGGACACGCCATGATATCGGCAGGCGTTCCCGCCGCGACTACGTGCCCGCCGTTGACGCCGGCGCCGGGCCCCATGTCGATCACGTAGTCGGCGGCACGGATTGTATCCTCGTCGTGTTCGACGACGATAACGGTATTGCCGATATCGCGCAGGCGCTCGAGCGTCTTGATCAGGCGCTCGTTGTCACGCTGATGAAGACCGATCGAGGGCTCGTCCAGAATATAGAGCACGCCCATGAGACCCGCGCCGATCTGCGTTGCCAAGCGAATACGCTGTGCCTCGCCACCGGAAAGCGTCGCCGAGGCGCGATCGAGTGTCAGATAGTCGAGTCCAACATCGACCAGAAAACGCAGGCGCTCCAGAATTTCCTTGACGATACGGCCGCCGATAAACTGTTGGCGCTCGGTGAGTTCCAGGCCCTCAAAAAACTCGAGCGATTCACGGCACGACAGGCAACAAACTTCGTAAATGGACTTGCCGCCCACGGTGACGGCGAGCATCTCAGGGCGCAAACGAGCGCCGTGGCAAGTCGAGCACGGCTCCTCGCGAATGTACTTCTCCAGGCGCGCCTTGGTGTTCTCGTTCGTCGTCTCGGTATAGCGTTCGTACAGGATGTTGCGAACGCCCGAAAACTTGGTATCCCACTGGCTGCGACGTCCGTCGAGCTTTTGGTAGTCGACCGAGATCTTCGTATCGCCCAGGCCATCCAAGAATGCACGACGCACGCGAGGGGGCAAGTCCTCCCACGGCGTATCGGCGCTCACCTTAAAGTGTTTGCAGACCGCAGCAAAAATCTGCGGATAGTAGTTCGAATTGCCAAACAGGCTACCAAAGACTCCGTCGGCAATGGACTTCGAGGGGTCCTCGATCAGCGCCTCGGCATCAACGGTTTTCTTAAAGCCCAGGCCGTCGCACTCAGGACATGCGCCATAGGGAGCGTTAAACGAAAAATCACGCGGCTGAAGATCGTCAATGGAGTGTCCATGCTCCGGGCACGCCAAGGCCAACGAATACTCCAGAAGCTCGCCCTCGGTCCCCTCGGGAGCATCACGATCGGGCAGCATGTACACGTTTACATTGCCGTGAGCCAGCGCGGTCGCCTGCTCAACAGACTCGGCGATACGGCCCAGAGAATTCTCACGGATCACGATGCGATCGACCACGACCTCGATATCGTGCTTGAATTTCTTATCCAGATCGATCGGATCGTCGAGCGAGCGCACTTCACCGTCGACACGCACGCGGCTAAAGCCCTCGGCGCGAAGGTCCTCAAACAGTTTGGTGTACTCGCCTTTTCGCCCGCGCACCACCGGTGCCAGCACAAACGCGCGGCGGCCCTCCCCCGCCGCCAAGACCTTGTCGGCAACCTGGTCGGTCGTCTGGCGCTCAATGACGCGCCCGCATTCGGGACAGTGCGGGGTACCCACACGGGCGAACAGCAGGCGCAGATAGTCATAAATCTCGGTTACGGTGCCAACCGTCGAGCGAGGGTTTTTAGACGTCGTCTTTTGGTCGATCGACACCGCCGGCGAAAGGCCGTCGATTGAATCCAAGTCGGGTTTGTCCATCTGACCCAAGAACTGGCGCGCATAGCTCGAAAGACTCTCGACGTATCGACGCTGGCCCTCGGCATAGATAGTGTCAAATGCCAGCGAACTCTTGCCCGAGCCAGAAAGACCGGTAATGACCACGAGTTGGTCACGCGGAATGGAAACATCGATATCACGGAGGTTGTGCTCACGAGCGCCGCGAATAACGATAGAAGAATCAGACATGGAAGCTCCTTGCCTCCTATTGCATCGAATCATACTGTCGATGAGTTTAGCGCACTCGACGCGCACAGATGTTCGTAATACAAGATTCGCAGACCTTTAGCTTTGCGTATCGGGTGCTTTGTTTCTCGAAATGCCATGGAAAGGTTACAGTAATCTAATACTGAACTTAATTTGCTGTAACAGAGGAACGTCCATGACCGAAGATATCCCCCTTGAAATCACTTCGAGCGACATGGCCAATCTGCCCATATTCATCGCCGTCCTTATCGTGGCCACCGTCGTCGTGCGCGTGTATTTTTCAATCAAACACAATGAAAAGCCGTCCATTGCCCGCGTCTTTTGGTGCGCGACGCTCCTCATCCCGCTCGGCGTGGTAGCTGCATGGATTACGAATCAATTGCTCGTAAATGAGGACAGTTCCCTATGGGTCCTTTCTTATTCGGCGCTCGGTGCTGCCGCCGTCATACTTCTTGTCGAACCCTTGGTTTCGGGACTTATCGACCAAACCGATCTTGCGACGGGAACGGTTGCCTGCATTTGCCGTGACATCCTTGTCATCGCCGCTGTTTCAGCGCTCTCGTTCGTTTCACTCGAAATTGCCTGTAACGAAACGTTCTATCGCATTCCCGCCAACTCATTCGGGTTTTCCGTCGGGCTGCTCGCGACGGTTCTGCTCTCCCTTTATTTGCTGGGACAGCGTCATGGAGGCTTCATGGCCCTCGTGCCCGTCGCCTGTTGCATCCTTGGCATTGCCGAGCACTTCGTCATAACGTTTAAAGGCGAGGCCATCCTGCCAAGCGATATCTTGGCCCTTGGCACCGCAATGGAAGTGAGCGAGGGATACGAGTTTACCTTTACCGCCGGAATCGTAACCTCTCTCGCCCTGCTAGAGATTTCCCTGGGGCTTCTTTCGCTTATCCGACCGAGAAAGCTCCGTACGCCCACCCATGTCTTCCCCGCAATCGCCGCTAACCTCTGCGCTTTTCTGCTAGTGACCGTTGTGGGGCTCTCGGGCTTTTCCAACATCGACTTGGAGCAGGCGCTGAATTTTGGATTTGACCGTTGGCAGCCCATCACCACGTACGCGTCTCAGGGTTTTATCACTTCGTTCACCGAAATGGTCAACGAGTTGCCCATTGAGAAGCCCGAAGACTATACGCCCGATGAGGCGCAGAGCATCGAGCAGGAGCTCGCCGCCACCTACGACAGCACGTATGGCTCGAGCGAGCAGCGCGCGGCGGCCGTTGCCCAGTTCAATGAAATCAAGCCGACGATTGTTGCCGTCATGAACGAGAGTTTTAGCGACCTTTCGTGCTTTGAGCAGCTCCAGGCGGCCGGGTACACCGGCCCCGCATTCTACAACTCGCTTCCCGACACACTTGTTCGCGGCACCATGCTCGCTTCGGTCACCGGTGGCGGAACGGCAAACTCCGAATTCGAATTTTTGACCGGAGCGACAACGGCCTTTGTCGGATTAGGCAAGATCCCCTATCAGCTGTATCAGATGAATGGCGTCAACAGCCTGGCAAAGGACCTTAAGGAGCTTGGGTATACCGCTACCGCTATGCACCCGCAAAACCCCGTCAACTACCATCGAGATAAAATCTATCAGCAGCTGGGCTTTGGAGACTTTCTTTCAATCGGCGATTTCGAAGGTGCGCCCTGTTACCATGCCGGCGTATGCGACTACGCCACCTACGACAAGATACTCGACCTGCTTAGAACCGACGAAGCCCCGCAGTTCATCTTCGATGTCACGATGCAAAATCACGGCGGCTACGACTATGGCACCGTTCCCGCCGAGGAGCTGACAAACTATTGGGTCGAGGGAGCCAGCGAGGGTGCCAATAGCGCGCTCAACACCTATCTTACCTGCATCAACGCATCCGACCGGGACCTCGAGTACTTTATCAACGAGCTCCGCAATATCGGCAGACCGGTTGTCCTTGTCTTTTTTGGCGACCATCAGCCGAGCGCCGCAACGACTCTCAACGACGAGCTGTACCCTCAGGAAGATACGGCAAGCCACGCTTTCCGTATCTATCAGTCGACATATTTCGTCTGGGCTAACTATGAAATCGCCGGCAATACCGAGCTCAACGTCTACGACACCGTCGGGGCAAACGAGATTGCAGCCATTACCCTTAATAAGATCGGCGCCCCGCTCACCGACTATCAAAAGGCTCTGCTTGCAACAAGGTCAGATGTGCCCACCATCAATGTCGCCGGCTACCTTGGTGCCGACGGGCTGCGCTACGACTTGGAATCTGAAGACAGCCCATACGCCTCGACGATCGACAAGCTGCAGCGCATGCAATACCTCGAGTTCGCCAGCAAAGTTCAGTAAGCCCGCCCATTCGCTTGGACCCATCGTATTGCAAGCACGCTCGGCCCAAATGCATCGTAAATGGCTCCCGCTCGCAAACGAGGGTACAATGACGCTCGTGTCACATCACGGGGCCCCGGCCCCAACATATACAAAGGAGTCATACATGGGTTGCGAGCACGCACAGGCCGCCGGCGGACAAACATCGCCGTCGCAATTTGAGGAGAACACGCTGTCCGAGGTCAAACGCGTCATCGCCGTACTTTCCGGCAAGGGCGGTGTCGGCAAGTCGTTTGTCACCGGTGCCATCGCCACCGAGCTTGCCCGTCACGGCCACAAGGTCGGCGTCCTCGATGCCGACATCACCGGTCCCTCCATCCCCAAGATGTTCGGTATGAGCGGACGCCACGTCCATGCCCTTGGCAACCTTATGCTGCCTGAAATCTCCGAGCACGGCGTCAAGGTCATGAGCTCCAACCTGCTGCTCCAAAACGAGACCGACCCCGTCCTTTGGCGCGGTCCGGTCATCGCAGGCGCCATTAGGCAGTTCTGGAGCGAGACCTCATGGGGCCCCATCGACTACCTGCTGGTCGACATGCCTCCGGGAACAGGCGATGTCGCGCTCACCGTCTTCCAGTCGCTGCCCGTCGACGGCATCGTCATCGTCACGAGCCCGCAGGATCTGGTCTCGATGATCGTCGCCAAGGCGGTCAACATGGCCGAGAAGATGAACGTCCCCATTCTGGGCATTGTCGAGAACATGAGCTATATCGAGTGCCCCGACTGCGGCAAGAAGATCGAGGTCTTTGGCAAGAGCAAGCTCCCCGAGGTCGCAGAGCGCTATAACCTCGACATCTTGGGCCAGCTTCCCATTAATCCGGCACTCGCCGAGGCCTGCGATAAGGGCGAGGTCGAGACCGCGCTGCCCGATGGCATGTTGCCCAAGGCAGTCTCTGCCGTCGAGGCTATTACCCCGCACGAGACCGACGAGGCCTAAGTGAACACGAGCGCCTTCTATGACGTCCTGGTAATCGGCGGCGGGGCTTCAGGCCTCGCCGCCGCCATTACGGCCGCACGCGCTGGCAAAAGCGTCTGCATCGTTGAGCGCGATGTCGCCTGCGGCCTTAAGCTCCTTGCGACCGGTAACGGCCGCTGCAACCTCTCCAACGAATCGATTGATCCTCAGCGGTATAACCACCCCGCATTCGTCGAATCCGTCATGGGCCCCCAGCCCGAACAAGAGCTTATGGGTTTCTTCTCCTCGCTGGGCATCATGACAACCTCCGAGGAAGGCCGACTGTACCCGCGCTCCCTTCGCGCCGAATCGGTGCGCGACGCGCTTCTCAATGTTTGCGACCGCCTGGGTATCACCTTAATCTGCGGAGCCAACGTTGCCTCGGCACACAAAACTTCCGAAGGCTGGGCACTCCAAATAGACCGTCCAGCGCGGGCGCTCAAGGCAAAAAAGCACGACGACCGAAAATCGGAGCTCCGCTCGCTTCGGAAAGCGCTCGCCGATGTCCCTCGCAAGAACGAGGCCCTGCAGGCACATGCCGTAATTATCGCCACGGGCGGCAACCCCACCGGTATCGCCGATACGTTTCGCCTCCCCCTCACTTCGCTGCGCCCCATCCTCTGCCCCGTATCGGCAACGGTCGTCGGCGATCGGGCGGCACTCAAGACGTTGGATGGCCTGCGCGTCCGCGCCCGCTTGACGCTCGCCCGCAATCATAATGAGCTCTGGCACGAAGACGGTGAAGTCCTGTTTCGAACCTTCGGCATCTCGGGCGTCGCTGTCTTCAACCTCTCCCGTCGTATCCAGCGCGGCGATACGATCCTGCTCGACGTTTTCCCCGACCTCTCCAAAGACGAGCTGCTCGATATGCTCAACCGGCGCGTTGAGCTGCTCGGCGGCTTTTCGCCCCGCGATCCCCGTTGGCTCGACGGCATGCTCGCCCCGCAACTCTCCCGCGTCGTCTGCACGGCGTTCGAGCAGTGCCATCCAGACTCCAACGATGTCATCCACCTGGCCTCGATCCTCAAACACTTTAAGTTGCTCGTCGAGGGAACAGCCGAGGAGCGCTCGGCGCAGGTCACGCGTGGTGGCGTATCTGTCGAGAGCATCTCAATACCCAGTCTACGCGCGCGCAGCGCTGTCGACGCCCCGCTTTACCTCTGCGGCGAAGCGCTCGACATCGACGCCGATTGCGGAGGCTTTAACCTTGCGTGGGCCTGGCTCTCGGGCATTCGCGCTGCAAGCAGTTTGTAGCCGCGCAGTCTATAATCAAAAACGCATTCGGGCCGTCTGGGATACCGGACGGCCCCTTTCTTGCCTCTAAGGAGACCTCGATGATCGAAATCACCCAAGTCAACGCGTCGCTCGATGAAGCCGGCGATGAAAATGCCTGCCTCATTGTTGGCAAGCGAGTCGCCAAGCGCATCCTACGTTGCAAGGACTCCGAAATCAAGTCCATCGAACTCCACCGCAAGTCAATCGACGCTCGCAAAAAACGAGACGTCCATTTTATCCTGAGCTTTCGTGTTGAGCTGACTAGTCCCCACCTCGAGCGAGAAGCGGTCGACAGTGTTGCCGAGCGTGACCGCTCGCGCGTACGCACGATAGAAGACGATGGGCCTTCATTCCCCTCCCCCGTCTCCGACGCACCTCAAGAACGCCCTGTCGTTGTCGGCGCCGGATGCGCCGGCCTTTTCGCTGCGCTCACGCTCGCCAAAGCAGGTCTTAAGCCCTTGCTTATCGAGCGCGGCGACCCGGCATTTCGCCGCTCGCAGGCGATCGACCTCTTTCTAAAGGAGCGCATCCTCGACCCCGAGAGCAATATTCAGTTTGGTCTGGGCGGCGCGGGGACCTTCTCGGACGGCAAGCTCAATACGGGAACCAAAAATCCCGCCCATCGCCTTATCCTCGAAACCTTCGTCGAGGCGGGCGCGCCCCGCGATATTCTGTGGGATGCCAAGCCGCACATTGGCTCCGACATCCTTCCCACGGTTGTCACCGCTATATCCCAGCGCATCGAGCAGCTCGGAGGTGTCGTCCGTTATCGAACAAAGCTCGTCGACATTCGCATCGACGCGTCTGGCGCCATCACCGGTATCGATGTCCAATCGTCCCAAGACGCCGCTTACGAGCCAATTGAGACAAAGCACCTCATCCTCGCCTGCGGGCATTCTGCTCGCGATATTTTTGAGCTCCTTAAGGACCACAACGTGGCCCTCGCACAAAAGACCTTTGCCATGGGCGTTCGCATCGAGCATCCGCAGCGCGACATCGACCGAGCCCAATATGGAGCCTCGGCGGGACATCCTGCCCTCGGAGCAGCCCCCTACAAGCTCGTCGCCCATCTTCCCAACGGCCGCAGCGTGTTCTCGTTTTGCATGTGCCCCGGCGGGCAGGTTGTCGCCGCCTCTTCCGAGCAGGGCCACCTGTGCGTCAACGGCGCCAGCCTCAATGCCCGCGACGGACGCAACGCAAACGCCGCCCTGCTCGTTAACATCACGCCTGAGGACCTTCCCAACGATGACCCGCTCGCCGGCATCGAGCTCCAGCGTGCCTGCGAGGCGGCCGCCTATCGCCTGGGTGGTTCCAACTGGAACGCACCGGCACAACTCGTCGGAGATTTCCTCGCAGGACGCGCCAGCAAGGCGCCCGGAAAGGTAAAGCCCACCTATCCGCTCGGTGTGACCTGGACGGCAATTGACGAAGCCCTGCCGCAGCATATCATCGATTCGCTCCGCCTGGGACTTCCCCTACTCGGAAAAAAGCTACGAGGCTATGACCGCCCCGATGCCGTTCTTACCGGCGTGGAGACTCGTTCGAGCTCACCGGTTACTGTCACCCGAGACCGAACGTGCCATGCCGTGTCGACCCCGGGACTCTACCCTTGCGGTGAGGGAGCTGGATATGCCGGCGGCATCATGAGCGCGGCCACCGACGGCATTCGTTGTGCCGAAGCCCTGATCGCAGACCTCTAGCGCACGAATTCCAGCACGCAAAAGACACAGGCCCCGAGCTCCACAGGGAACTCGGGGCCTGTTCGCTATTTCTTAAACCGTGCACCCTGGCGTTTTCTGCCCGATGCGAACGTGGAACCCTTGCGGGCCTGCGAACGTAAGCGCTCGATCGTCTCGTCCTCAGACGCACCCTCGAGCATCGCCCGAATCTGAACGACGGCATCGCGCAGGCGCGCCGCCTCCTCAAAGTCCATGGCGGCAGAAGCGTTGCGCATATCCTCTTCCATGGTTTCGACGATCCGCACAAGCTCGTCATGCGGCAGTTCTTCCAACTGCTCCGCAAGTGTCTGCTCGGGTGCCACCGTTTCCGGCACGCCGCCCTCGCCCGACTCATCGGGCGTATAGAATGCGCCATGGCCAAGGGAGTCGCCCTTCGAGCGCCCCTTGGAACCCACGGTTTTTTCGGCTTCGGCAATAAAACTTGAGATGTCGTTGATGGCCTTGCGCACCGTCTTGGGCACAATGCCATGCTCTTCGTTATATGCCATCTGAATCTCGCGGCGGCGCCGCGTCTCCTCGATGGCCTCTTTCATCGAATCGGTCACAACGTCCGCATACATGATGACTTCGCCATCGGCGTTACGGGCCGCGCGGCCAATCGTCTGAATCAGCGAACGGCGGTTGCGCAAGAAGCCTTCCTTATCGGCGTCGAGAATTGCCACCAGCGAGACCTCGGGAAGATCCAGGCCCTCACGAAGCAGGTTGATGCCAACGAGAACATCGATCTTGCCCTCGCGCAGCGTTCGCAGGATCTCGACACGGTCCATTGTCGCCGTATCAGAGTGCATGTAATTGACCTTAATGCCCGCGTCGAGCAGATGGTCGGTCAGGTCCTCGGCCATGCGCTTGGTCAACGTGGTCACCAGCACGCGCTCCTTGCGGGCAACGCGCTCGCGAATCTCGTCCTCAAGATCGTCAATCTGGCCGCGTACTGGACGCACGTCAATCTTGGGGTCGAGCAGGCCGGTCGGACGAATAATCTGCTCCACGTCGTTCTGGCTCACCCGCAGCTCGTAGTCGCCCGGCGTGGCCGAAACATAGATAAACTGGGGTATCCTTGCCTCAAACTCATCGAAACGAAGCGGGCGGTTATCGAGCGCCGAGGGCAGGCGAAAACCGTGTTCCACCAGCGTCACCTTACGCGAGCGGTCACCTTCGTGCATGCCGCGAATCTGCGGCACCGTCACATGGCTCTCATCGATGATGCAGAGCATATCCTTAGGAAAGTAATCGATTAGGGTAAACGGCGGCTCACCCGGCTTGCGACCGTCCAGATGACGCGAGTAGTTCTCGATGCCGTTGCAAAAGCCCATCGTCTCGAGCATCTCAAGATCATAATCGGTGCGCTGCTGCAGACGTTGCGCCTCGAGCAACTTGTCGGTCGCCTTGAGCTCCGCGACGCGCTTCTCGCACTCTTCGCTGATCGATTTCAGAGCCGCCTTGACCTTCGGCTTCTCGGTCACGTAGTGCGATGCCGGCCATACGGGGATGGCCTCGTACTCACGCAGCATTTCACCGGTGACCTCATCGATCTCGGCAATCAGCTCGACCTCGTCGCCAAAGAACTCAAACCGCAACGGATGCTCGGCATAAGGCGGATACACGTCGACAACATCGCCGCGCACGCGGAACGTGCCGCGTGCCAGGTCATAGTCATTGCGATCATATTGAATGTCGATAAGTGCATGGATAAAGTCATCGCGCTCGAGCGGCACCTTTTTGTCGACGTTTGGAGCCAGACCCGCATAGTCCTCAGGAGAGCCAATGCCATAGATACACGAGACCGATGCGACAACGATCACATCGCGTCGAGAGAGCAGCGATGCGGTCGCCTGATGTCGCAGCATCTCGACCTCTTCGTTAATCGAGGAGTCTTTCTCGATATATGTATCGCTTTGCGGCACATACGCCTCGGGCTGATAGTAGTCATAGTACGAGACGAAGTAGACCACAGCGTTGTTGGGAAAGAACTCTTTGAGCTCGCTCGCAAGCTGAGCGGCGAGCGTTTTATTCGGAGCCATGACCAGCGTCGGCTTTCCCAGGGCCTCAATAGTCTTTGCCATCGTGAAGGTCTTGCCCGAACCAGTCACGCCCAGCAAAACCTGATAGCGGTCTCCGTCCCTCACGCCCTGCACAAGCGACTCAATGGCCTTAGGCTGGGAACCGGCAGGCTCATAGGGAGACACGACCTTAAACGGCACGTCAGAGCCTTCAACGCCAAAGCGCTTAAGTTCACCACCAACGCGTTCTACTTCAAATTCCGCCATGGATACTCCTAACTCATATATCTGCAGTATACGCAGGCGGCAGGCATAGTCCTATACGAACCGATCGGGATAGAGGGTCTTGTAGCGAGCCCAGGCATTATTGACACGAATCAGATACGCCTGCGTCTCGGGAAAGGTGATTGCATTATGAAGCGACGTACTCTGCTGCGCCCATCCGTCGACATTGCCCATGCCGGCGTTATAGGCGGCAATGGCACTGTCAGTCGACCCGTTAAAATACGCTAGAAGATACGAGAGATACGCACAGCCAAACTCGATATTCGTAGCCGGATCGTTAAGGTTGTCGGCCGAATACTCGCCACCGTCGACAAGGCCCTTGGCGATCATATCCTGGGCAGTCTCGGGCATCAGCTGCATTAATCCCTGAGCACCCTGATTCGACTCGGCCTCGGGATCCCAATTCGATTCCGACTTAATGACAGCGCACACCAGATACGGATCCAGATTATGCGAAATACTGGATTGCTTTACATACGCCTCGTAGTCAATCGGATACAGCGGCTTAAAGAAAGCGGCAGGAGCATACGAGTAAACGAATGAGATAAGGCCGAAGGCAAAAACGGCAGTCAGCGGTATAAGGCGATACCATGTAAGGAAACGTGTCTTAGGCATCGGCCTCCTCCTTATCCGCTACATCCCGGAACCCATGGCGCGCAAGCCATGCGTCCAGTTGTTCAAAGAGCGAGTTATCGCCTGCCGCATTGTCAATCACCGTTGCAGCGAGATTGCACAGCGCAGACTCTTCGGGCTGGCAAGCAGAACGGGCATCGAAATCAGATGGCTCCATACCACGTTGAATAGCGCGCTCGCGACGAACTGATAAAGGGGCGCTGATGACCAGAATTTCATCAGCCAAACCAAATGCATCCTCAAAACCAGTCGGAGCAGAAACCTCGACTACCGCAAAGGGATAACGGGGAGACGAAACCGTACAACAAACCGGATCGAGAATCCTAAGCGAAAGCTGTTCAATGAGAACGGGATGCACAATGCCATTGAGCCGAGCGACCGAATCAGGAGAAGCAAAAGCTCGAGAAGCGAGGATGCTGCGGCGAATGCCGCCATCCTCATCCAAAATGTCCCAACCGAATTCATCCGCGAGTGCATTGACGATATCAGAGCCCGGCACATACAGCGATTTTGCAAGCTCATCCAGATCGATTAGCATAGCGCCACGAGATTCGAAATAGCGGCAGGCAGTCGACTTACCCGAAGCAATATTGCCCAAGACAAATACGGTAAACATCAAGCCCTCCCTAACGCCAATGCGAGTAATTATCGCTCAAATACACTAGAAGGACTCAAAATACAGCCAAACAGTAAGAGCGAATACGGGGGAGCTAAATCCCAAAGTACAACGTGTATATAACGCAAAAAAGGGGGAGGCCGCGAGGCCTCCCCCTTCTCAGTTCAAGCGTACGGCTCGGTGCCGTCCACCGGTCAGCGGC